>NZ_JBHUWH010000218.1:0-12553 GCF_042670125.1 Kitasatospora sp. NPDC057198
GCCGGAGGCGTCCTTGACGATGTACTTGTACTCGAAGGCGGTGTTGGCGGCCATCGTCAGCGACAGCGTCCACTTCGGGTACGAGGCGGAGGACATCGGCAGCGCGGCGGCGGGGTTCCAGCTGCCGAGCTGGGCGGTGGAGCCGATCAGGTAGACGTTCTGGCCGTAGACGGTGGTCCGGTTCTCGGAGAAGTTCACCGTGACCTGGCCGGTGCTGCCGGTGTTGCCCGCGCCGCCCCAACTGTCGTTCAGGATGCCGCCGGTGGCGCCGGTGTTGGCGCTGTGGTTGGCGCCACTCTCCCAAGTGACGTTGCCGGAGGCGTCCTTGACGATGTACTTGTACTCGAAGGCGGTGTTGGCGGGCAGTTGGAGGCTGCCGCTCCACACGGGGTAGGCGGCCGGGGAGAGCGCGACGGCCGCGTTCGGGTTCCAGTTGCCGAGCTGGGCGATCGAGCCGACCAGGTAGACGTTCTGGCCGGTGACGGTGGTCTTGTTCTCGTTGAAGGTCTCGGTGACCGTCCCGCCGGGGTTGGTCGGGCTGGCGGAGGACGAGGGGCTGGCGGACGGCGAGGGGCTGGCGCTGCTGCTCGGGCTGGGGCTGGCGGTGCCGGTGGTGGCGGTGTACAGCGCGACGGCGTCGCCGGCGTTGACGGTGACGGTGGCCTTGCCGGAGCCGTCGACGCTCACGGTCGGGCCGGTGCAGTCGGAGCCGCTCACGTCGCCGTGGATGACGTCGCAGTAGGTGCCGGCGGCCAGGCCGGTGGTGAAGGTCTGGGTGACGGCGGAGCCGCTGTTGTTGATCGCGACCCAGCCCTTGCTGCCGCGGCTGAACGCGATCGCGTTGTTGCCGTTGTCCCACCAGTTGGCGACGGCCTCACCGCGGGTGGCGTTGTGCCAGCCGACCATGTTGGCGATGCCCCGGTCGCGGTCGGTGCAGGTCCAGGTGTTGTTGGCGCAGTTGGTGTCGGTGACGAAGCCGTTGCCGTCGGCGGGCGGCGAGTCGTCCTTGTTGTTGTACCGGAAGCCGGAGTAGACCTGCGGGGTGCCGTAGCCCCAGGCGAGTTCGAAGACGTGCGCCAGCTTGTACTTGGAGCCGTCGTTGTACGTCAGGGTGGTCCTGTCGCGCTCGAGGTCGTGGTTGGTCACCATGACGGCGGACTTGTCGCTCGGCTCGAATCCCCAACTCTGCCCGAAGGTCTTGAGGTTGGCGATGTTGCCGTTGAACTGCTGGGAGAGCTTGGAGGCGTAGGTGAACTCCAGCACGCTGCCGTTGCCCTCGAACGCGGCGGGCGCCAGCTGGCCGCCGCTGCCCGGGAAGATCTCCTGGTAGACGTACGGGCGGCCGCCCCACCGGGTGTCGTTCAGGCGGGAGACGATGTTGCCCATGTCGGCCTGGGCGATGTGCTTGGCGGCGTCCACCCGGAAGCCGTCGACGCCCGCGCCGATCAGCGTGTTCAGGTAGCCGGCGATCTTGCCGCGGACGTAGTCGCTCTCGGTGTTGAGGTCCGAGAGGTTGAGCAGCTGGCACTCCTGGACCTGGGTGACGTTGTTCCAGTCGTTGATGCCGAGGTCGGCATTGGGGCACGGCGGGGAGCCGTGGAAGTCCGACTTGCTGTAGGGCACCGCCGAGTAGCTGTACCCGGACGGGTTGAAGGCCGAGCCGCCGTAGCCGGTGGTGCTGCTCTGGTTGGTGCCCGCCATGTGGTTGATCACCGCATCGGCGTACACCTTCACGCCCGCGTTGTGGCAGGCCGTCACCATCGCGCGGAACTGCGCGTCGGTGCCCATCCGGCTGTTCAGGTTGTACGAGACCGGCTGGTAGACCTCCCACCAGGGGTGGCCGGCCACCGAGATCGACTCCTGCGGCGGGGCGACCTGCACGGCGCCGTACCCCTTGGGGCCCAGGACGTCGGTGCACTCGCTCGCGACCGAGTTCCAGTTCCACTGGAACAGGTTGGCGATCACGTCGCCGCCGTTGGGCGTCGCGGCGGCCTGTGCGGTGCCCTGCAGGCCGAGCGGCAGCAGCACGCCCAGGACCAGTGCGCCGGCCGCGGCGGCCACCGGCACGGTTCTACGGACAGGGGTCATCGGCGGATCTCCCAAGGTGGTGGGGGACTTGAGGAGGGAACGGGAAGACGATCCACCCCGGCACGACACACCGTCAAGACATCAGTGCAAGAAATTTCATCTCCTTGCGTTCGGATCCACACCTGCCGGAAACAGAAACCGGGTAGCCAATCCGCCGAAAAGGTATACACCTCCCCACCATCCGCCCAGCTCACCCTCCCCCACTCGCAAGTACTTTCAGAAAGTTTCAACCCCGCGCCGCTCCCCGTCCCGTGCCGCTCCCCGCCCCGCACTCGCCCCCGGGTTAGCGTGGCGCGGTGAACCACGGCGAGATCGACGACGACGGCATGGTGCGGGTGCGCGGCGCCCGGGTGCACAACCTGCGCGACGTGACGGTGGCGGTGCCGCGCGGCGCGGTGGTCGCGTTCACCGGCGTCTCCGGCTCCGGCAAGTCCTCGCTGGCCTTCGGCACCCTGTACGCCCAGGCCCAGCACCGCTACCTGGAGTCGGTCTCCCCGTACGCCCGCCGCCTGCTGCGCCAGGTCGAGGCCCCGCGGGTGGACGCGGTGACCGGCATGCCCCCGGCCGTCGCCCTGGAGCAGCGCCGCTCCGTCCCCTCCTCCCGCTCCACCGTCGGCACCATCAGCACCATGTCGAACCTGCTGCGGATGCTGCTCTCCCGCTGCGGCACGTACCCGCCGGGCGCGCCGCGCCTGGACTCCGACGCGTTCTCGCCGAACACCCCGGCGGGCGCCTGCCCCGAGTGCCACGGGCAGGGCGTGCTGCACCGGGTCACCGAGCGCTCGCTCGTCCCGGACGACTCGCTCTCGATCCGGCAGGGCGCCGTGGCGTCCTGGCCCGGCGCCTGGCAGGGCAAGAACCTGCGCGACGTCCTGGGCGCGCTCGGGCACGACCTGGACCGGCCCTGGCGCGAACTGCCCGCCGCCGAACGGGAGTGGATCCTGTTCACCGACGAGCAGCCGGTGGTCACCGTCCACCCCGAGCGCGAGCCCGGCCGCGTCCAGCGCCCCTACCGGGGCAAGTACAGCAGCGCCCGCCGCCTGGTCCTCAAAGCCTTCGCCGAGTCGCGCAGCGAGGCCGCCCGCACCCGGGCCGCCGCCTTCCTGGAGCAGTCCGCCTGCCCGAACTGCCACGGCCACCGGCTGCGCCCCGAGGCCCTCGCCGTGACCTTCGCCGGGCTGCCGATCACCGGCCTGGCCGCCCTCCCCGCCGCCCGGCTGGCCGACCTGCTGCGCCCGCACACCGCCGGGGACGGCCCGGCCGCCCTGCTCACCGCCGACCTGGCCGACCGCCTCACCGCCCTGGAGCGCCTCGGCCTCGGCTACCTCGCCCTCGACCGCACCGCCCCCACCCTCTCCACCGGTGAACTCCAACGCCTGCGCCTGGCCACCCAGTTGCGCTCCGGCCTGTTCGGCGTGGTGTACGTCCTTGACGAGCCCTCGGCGGGCCTGCACCCGGCCGACACCGAGGCGCTGCAACGCGTGCTGACCGAACTGCGGGCCGCCGGGAACTCGGTGTTCGTGGTCGAGCACGACATGGCGGTGGTGCGCGGCGCCGACTGGCTGGTGGACGTCGGCCCGGCCGCGGGCAGCGGCGGCGGCCGGATCCTGCACAGCGGCCCGGTCGACGGCCTGCGGGCGGTGGACGCCTCCGCGACCCGCCGCTTCCTGTTCGACCCGCCGCCCCCGCCGCCGTCCCGCCACCGCACCCCCACCGGCGTGCTGCGGCTGCGCGGCGTCACCCGGCACAACCTGCGCGGCCTGGACGCGGACGTGCCGCTGGGCGTGCTCACCGCCGTCACCGGCGTGTCGGGCGCGGGCAAGTCGACGCTGCTCGCGGCGGTCGCCGACGCCGCCGCCCCGACCGCCGACGGCCCGACCCCCGACGGCCCGACCCCCGACGGCCTCCGGGTGGTGACCTTCGACCAGACCCCGCTGGGCCGCACCCCGCGCTCCAACCTGGCCACCTACACCGGCCTGCTGGACACCGTCCGCAAGCTGTTCGCCGCCACCGGGGAGGCGAGGGCGCGCGGCTACGGCGCGGGCCGGTTCTCCTTCAACGTGGCCGCCGGACGCTGCCCCACCTGCGAGGGCGCGGGCGCGATCGAGGTCGAGCTGCTGTTCCTGCCCACCGCCTGGAGCCCGTGCCCGGACTGCCGCGGCAGCCGCTACAACCCGCAGACCCTTCAGGTGGCCTACCGCGGCGCCACGATCGCCGACGTGCTCGCCCTGACCGTCGACGAGGCCGCCGCGTTCCTCGCCGACACCGCGCCCGCCGCCCGCGTCCTGACCACCCTCCAGCAGGTCGGCCTCGGCTACCTGCGGCTCGGCCAGCCCGCCCCCGAGCTGTCCGGCGGCGAGGCCCAGCGGGTCAAGCTCGCCGCCGAGCTCCAGCACGCCCGCCGCAACCGCACCCTCTACCTGCTGGACGAGCCCACCACCGGCCTGCACCCCGCCGACAGCGAGCTCCTCACCGCCCAACTGCACCGCCTGGTCGACGCGGGCGCCACCGTCCTGGTCGCCGAACACGACCTCGACCTGATCGCCGGCGCCGACCACGTCATCGACCTCGGCCCCGGCGGCGGCGAGAGCGGCGGCCGCGTCCTCGCCACCGGCACCCCCGCCACCGTCGCCACCACCCCCGCCAGCCGCACCGCCCCGTACCTGGCGATGCGCCTCGGACTGCCGGGCGGCCGCTGACCGCTCACCGCCCCCGCACGTCCACCGCCGCCATCCCCGCGCGGCGGGCCGCGAGCAGGCCGCTGTCGGCGTCCTCCAGCACCACGCAGGCCGCCGGGGCGACGCCCAACTGCCGGGCCGCGAGCAGGAAGATGTCTGGGGCGGGCTTGCCCCGTTCCACCTCGTCCCGGGTCACCACCCGGGTGAACAGGCCGTCCAGTTCGAGGTGGCGCAGGGTCGCCTCGACGGTGCGGCGCGTCCCGCCGGAGGCGACCGCGAGCGGGAGGCGGCCGGTCAGCTGCCGGGCCAGGGCGGTCACGGGGGCGATCTCGGTGACGGCGGCCAGGTGGTCGAGGTAGCGCTCGCCGCACTCGCCCACCAGCCGGCCCACCAACTCGTCGTCCAGGGCAGCCTGTTGACCGGCCAGCGCAGCCCTGATCGTCTCCGGCGTGGACGTCCCGGTGTATCCCGCGTACCACTCGCGGCTGACGTCCACCCCGAACGGCGCCAGGGTCGCCGCGAGGGAGAGGTGGTGGGCGGGGTGGGTGTCGGCGAGGGTGCCGTCGCAGTCGAACAGCACGGCTTCGAACCGGGCGAACGACCCCGGATCACCCAGCGCGACCATGCCTCTCCTCCAAGCGGGTTGACGGTACGACCGGAACCAAGTGGTCTATACCTCACCCTTCCTGCCAGCGCCCCGCCCTGTCAAGGACGCCCGCAATCCCCTGGCCCGCCCGGCCCGCCCCGTGTTGGAATCCCCTGGTGCCCCTCGCCGTCCGCCCGGCCGCGCCGGCCGACCTTCCGCACCTCCCGGCCCTGCAACTCGCCGCCGGGCAGGCTTTCCACGCCGTCGGCATGGGTGCCGTCGCCGACCAACCGCCGCCCGCCGCAGCCGAGTTCGCCCCGCCCCAGCGCCTGGGCCTGCTGTGGGTGGCGGCCGACGGCAACCGCCTGGCGGGTTTCGTGCTGGCCCGGCCGCTCGACGGCCGTGCGCACGTCGAGCAGGTGAGCGTCCACCCGTCGTACGCTGGGCGGAGGTTGGGCGCCCGGCTGATCGACCGGGTCGAGGAGTGGGCGGCCGAGCAGCGGATGCCCGCCGTCACCCTGAGCACCTTCCGCTCCGTCCCGTGGAACGCCCCGTACTACCTGCGCCTCGGCTTCCGCGAGGTGCCGCCCGCCGATCTCACCCCGGCGCTGCGCGAACTCCTCGCCGAGGAGGCGGCGTTCGGCCTCGACCCGGCCGACCGGGCCTGCCTGAGCCGGCCCGTCCGCACCCCCTGAAGGACGCCGAAGGACACCGAAGGACGCCGAAGGGCCCGCGCGGGCATCGCGCGGGCCGCTGAACGCCCGTTCCACCGGCCTCAGTTGGCGAGACTGAAGTCACCGCCCACCGGGGCGGCGATCTTGTCGACGCCGGTCAGCGCGGTCAGCGTGGTGACCGGGGTGCTGCTCTCGGTGGTGGTGCCGTTGCCGAGTTGGCCGGAGCCGTTGGCGCCCCAGGAGCGGACGGTGTTGTCGCCGAGCAGCACGATGGTGTGCTCGCGTCCGCCCGCAACGAGCTGGACGCCCTTGATGCCGGGCACCGGAACGGGCGTGATCCGGTAGTCGGTGGTGCCGTCGCCGACCTGGCCGGAGGTGTTCTGGCCCCAGCCCTTGAGCTTGTTGTCGCTGTCGGTGACGGCCAGGCTGTGGTTGCAGCCCGCGGCGATCTGCGAGACGCCGCCGAGCCAGATGCCCTGGGTGTCGACGGGCGTGTACCGGTTGATGGTGCTGTTGTCGCCGAGCTGCCCGGTCGCGTTGTAGCCCCACGCCTTGACCGCGTTGCCGCTGGTGGGCTTGGTGCCGCCGCTGGGCGGCCCGACCAGGGCCAGGTTGTGGTTGCACCCGGCCGCGATCTTGGTGACGCCGCTGAGGCCGCCGACCGGGGCGGGCACGTTGCGGCTGGCCGAAGTGCCGTCGCCGAGCTGCCCGTTGATGTTGTAGCCCCAGGCCCAGACGGTGCCGTCCTCGCGCAGCGCGAGGCTGTGGTTGAGTCCGGCGGCGATCGCCACCACCTTGTTGAGGCCCTCGACCCGGACGGGGACGCTGCTGTCCGTGTTGGTGCCGTTGCCGAGCTGCCCGTAGTTGTTGCGGCCCCAGGCGACCACGGTCTGGTCGTCGAGCAGCGCGAGGCTGTGCCAGCCGCCGGCGGCGACGTCCCGGGCGTTGGTCAGGTTGACGACCTGGCCGGGCGCGTTGTGGCTGAACACGCTGCCGTCGCCGAGCTGCCCGGAGCCGTTGGCGCCCCAGGACTGCACGGTGCGGTCGGTGAGCAGCGCCAGCCCGTGCCCGGTGGCGGAACCGCCGCCGCCGGCGGCGATCTTGACGACCTCGGCGCTGGTCAGGCCCAGCACGGTGGTGGCGGTGGTGCGGTAGTCGGTCCAGGTGCCGTCGCCGAGCTGCCCGGAGCGGTTGTTGCCCCACGCCTTGAGCCGCTTCTCCTGCGCGTGCGCCGTCCCGGCGGGCACGGCGGTCAGGCTGAGCGCGGTGAACGCGGCCAGGCCCAGCGCGAGGGCGGGGCGCAGCGCGAGGGCGGGGCGCAGCGCGGAGCGCGGCCGGGAGCGGCGGGCGGTGGCGGTGGTCTGAGCGGACGTCATGGAGGGCCTTTCTCGAAAGGGTGGCGGGTCGGCGCGGGCGGCGGGCGGCGGTCAGCGCGCGAGGCTGAAGTTGCCGTTGCTGGGCGCGGAGATCAGCGAGACGCTGCCGGACTTGGCGAGCACCTCGACGGGGGTGTTGCGCTGGGTGGTGGTGCCGTCGCCGAGCTGGCCCTTGTCGTTGAGGCCCCACGCCTGCACGGTGCCGTCGGCGAGCACGGCGAGGTTGTGCGCGGCGCCGGAGGCGATCGCCTCGATGCCGGTCACGCCGGGGACGGGCACGCTGGTGTTGCGCTGGGTGGTGGTGCCGTCGCCGATCTGCCCCTTGTCGTTGGCGCCCCAGGCGCGCAGCGTGTGGTCCTGGAGCAGGGCGAGGCTGTGGGTGGCCCCGGCGGAGAGCGCGACGACGTCGGTGAGCTCCTGGACGGGCACGGGGTAGGGCTTGCCGGCGGTGGTGTCGTCGCCGAGCTGGCCCTTGGCGTTGTCGCCCCAGGCGTACACGTGGCCGTCGGCGAGCAGGGCGAGGGCGTGGTTGGCCCCGGCGGTGATGCCCTTGACGGTGGTCAGGCCGGGGATGGTCATCGCGGTGTTGCGGGTGGCGGGAGCGGGGGTGGGGACGGGCGCGGTGGAGCTGACCGGCACCGGGGTGACGCCGAGCTGGCCCTTGTCGTTGTTGCCCCAGGTCTTGACGGTGCCGTCCTTGAGCAGGGCCATGCTGAAGGTGTCGCCGGCGGCGACCGCCTTGACGTCGGAGAGCCCGGCGACGGTGACGGGCAGATTGGCGGCGTTGGTGGTGCCGTCGCCGAGCTGGCCCTTGGCGTTGTCGCCCCACGCCTTGACGGTGCCGTCCTTGAGCAGGGCGAGGGCGTGCGCGCCGCCCGCCGCGACGGCCTCGACTCCGGTCAGTCCGGCGACCAGGCCGGGGACGGACGCGTCCTCGGTGGCGCTGGTGGTGCCGTTGCCGAGCTGGCCCTTGTCGTTCCTGCCCCAGGCTTCGACGGTGCCGTTGCCGAGCAGCGCGAGCGCGAACCCGGTGACGGTGGTGCCGCTGGTGGTGCCGCCGGCGGCGATGCCGTTGAGTTCGGCGCCCGCCATGCCGACCACCGAGACGGGGGTGAGCCGCTGGGTCTTGGCGGTGCCGTCGCCGAGCTGCCCGTTGGCGTTGTTGCCCCAGGCGCGCAGCCGCAGGTCGTAGGCGGACGCGGTGCCGGCCGGCAGGGCGGTGGTGCACACCAGGGTCAGTCCGGCCACCATCGCGGGCAGGGTGACGGCGGGCAGCTGGCGCAGCTTGCGGTGCATCGGTGGTTCCTCCATGGACGTGCGGGTCGTGGTGGGACGGGCCCCGGCGGGCGGGGTGTCAACGGGTCGGCGGGGCGGGGGCGGTGCGCTGGACGGGTTCGCCCCGGGCGAGCCGGCCGGGCGGGGGCTGGACGGGGTGGATCTTGTCGACGGGGCGGTGCAGGGTGTGCGGGGTGCCCTGCGGTGCGGGGCGGTCGCCCTGCGGTGCGGGGCGGTCGCCCTGCGGTGCGGGGCGGTCGCCCTGCGCGGCGGCGGCCGGGGGCGCGGCAAGCAGGCAGGCGAGCAGGCAGGGGGCGGCGGCCGCGAGCAGGGCGGCGCTCCGGGAGTGGGGTGTCATCGGTGCCTCGTGGTCGCGGTCGGCCTCGGCTCGGCACGGCACGGGTGGCGTGCGGCGGCGGTCCGACTCGGGTCGAAGTCGAAGTCGTGGTCGAAGTCGAGAAGTGACGGTCCGATCGTCGGAATGCCTAACCCGCCGCCACCGGGTTCGTGCGGACACGGACCGCTTTCCATGCCAACGGCGCAGTGGATCCTCCGCACACCCCCCGTTCGGTCCGCCATCGGTTGCGGTGCGTAGTCGATCTACCCAGCATGGCCAGGGATCTTGACCGTCGGAAATCCCGGTCAGCCGTCAACCGATCGGCTCTGTGGCCGAGTTCAGGGAGGAACCCGTTGCTCCGGACCTCACCCGCCAGAATCCTTGCCATCACCCTCAGTAGCGCTTGCGTTCTGTCCGTTCCGGCCCCGGCGGGCGCCGAGGACACCGAGCCGGCCGTGGTGGTCAACGGCACCTTCGCCTCCCCGCAGGTCCCGTCCGGTTCGACCTGGGCGTACCTGGCCATCGACGGCTGGGAGGGGCCCGGCCTGCTCTCCGCCGCCCGGGCCGCCCACCCGCGCGGCTACCAGGCCGCCTTCCTGGCCGCCCCCGGTTCGGCGACCCCGCTCAGCACCCGGCTGCGCGCCGTCCGCGCGGGCGCCACGGTCACCCTCAGCTGGGACGACAACCCCGACACCTGCGCGGCCAAGGGCGTCGCCAGGCGGACGTACACGGTCTCGTCCCCGGGCGCCGCCGACCGGCCCGGCAGCTTCGCCACCAACGACCCGACCGGCAGGGCGAACTGGTTCGTCGGCCGGTCCTACTCCTTCACCGCCGCCGAGGACTCGCCCGAGGTCGTCTTCTCCTTCGACGCGTCCAACGCGAAGCCCGACTGCCAGCCGTCGATCAGCAACGTGTCCGCCGCGCAGACCGCCCCGAAGGCCCCGCCGAAGGGCGCCTCCGACCCGTGCTCGGGGGAGGCCGCGGGCGGCGGCCAGTGCGCGGACGTCGGCCAGGCCGGGAGCGAGGTCGCCAAGTGCCCGCCCACCGGCCGCGACTGCCTGAGCGGTGTCGCCGGGGACGGCATGCAGACCAACGACGGCATCGCCCAACAGACCACCGCCGTCCAGGACTTCAACGACATCCCGCGCGACGAGAGCCCGGACGCGGCCGCCCAGCACCTCTGCCCGCAGTCGAACGCCCTCACCGACGGTCTCCCGCCCGAGTACATGGTCATTCCGCCGAGCCAGTGGGGACAGTGCTGATGCGACGCCAACTCCCGTACACCGCAGGGTCCGTCCTGCTCACCGCCGCCCTCGCCCTGACGGCCGCGCCGCCCGCCGCGCGGGCCGCCGACCAGGTCGGGGCGACCGTCCCGAACGGCACCTTCGCCGATCCGGTCGCGCCCGACAACGGCACCCAGGCCGGGCACGCGGGCTGGTCGCCGGAGAACAGCGGCGTGGTGTTCGGCAAGGGGCTGGCCCAGCACCCGCAGGGCTACCAGGCGGCCTCGCTGAACTGGAACGGCGCGCCGCTGACCCTGCGCACCCGGCTGTGGGGCGTCCGGAAGGGCTCCACCGTCACCCTCACCTGGGACGACAGCCCGAGCACGTACAGGGGCTGCACGCCGGAGCAGGTGAAGGACGGCCAGACGTACAACGTCTCGCTGATCACCGACGGGCCCGCGCCCGACCCGCAGGTCACCACCAAGGGCAGCGACAGCGTCGGCACCGCCAACTGGACGACGGGGCGCGCCTTCCCGTTCACCGCGACCGAGGACAACCCGATGGTGTCCTTCGACTCGGCGGAGCCCGCCGGGTCGATGTCCTGCGGCCCGCTGATCACCAACGTGCAGGCCGTGCAGACGCCCGCACCGGTCGACCAGAAGGTCCGCAAGGAGCAGCTGCCGCCGCCGAAGGCGTACCGGGGCAACGACCCGCTGGAGCCGGGCGTGGCGGTGGACGACTGCGAGGGCTCGCCGACCACCTGCACGTTCACGGTCGACAAGCGGTACTCGTACCAGTACTACGGGCAGACCCGGATCGTCGGCGAGGTGTACCTGAACTGCACCCGCAACGCGATCACCGACGACCGCAAGCTGGAGGTCACCGAGCCGCCGTACGACAGCCTCACCCAGTACTACGCGCTCAAGGGCGCCCCGCTGCTGCCCAGCCGCTCCGAGCTGGCCAAGAGCCGCCCGAACGTGGCGAGCCAGGTCGAGGCGGGGTTCGGTGTGGCGGGCGGGAACGCGGCGGCGGTGTCCACCAGCAACCCGCTGACCTGGTCGCGGACCACCAGCAAGCCGCTGAACCCGGTGATCCAGCCCGGTGAGGTGAGCTGGATCGAGGTGCAGCCGGCCCGCGAGCGGGTGACCGGCTCGTTCACCAACTCCCGCAACAACTACCGGCTGGACGCCACCTTCGACGTCCCGGCGACCTCGCTGCCGGACCGCTACTACCAGCGCACCGGGCCGCTCACCGAGGTCGAGCTGCAGCGCTGCGGCGCCGCCCGGCCGACCGCCGGGACGCCCGACAACACGGCCGGCCCGGACAGGCGGCTGACCCCGCTGGACGCCCCGCCGCCGGGCCTGGCCACCCGCGCCGTCCCGCTCGCCCCGTGACCCCCTCCCCCCTCCTGGAGCCCCCCGTGCCGCTCACCCGCCTGCTGGCCGTCCCGCTCGGAACCGCCCTCGCCCTGGCCGTGCCGTGGCCGTCCGGAGCGGCCGACAGCGGGACGGCGGTGGTGGCCAACGCCACGCTCTCCTCGCCCACCGTGCCCGACGGGCAGGTCTGGGGCGGGAAGGCCGACGACTGGACGGGCGACACCCTGCTGGTGTCCGCCACCCGGGCCGGCCACCCGCTCAAGCTCCAGGCCGTGGCGCTGGCCGTCACCACCTCGACGCCGATCGGCACCCGGGTGCGCGGTGTCCGGGCCGGCGCGAGCGTCACCCTGACCTGGGACGACAACCCGGACTCCTGCGTCAACTCCGGTGGCGGGCGCCCGTACACGGTGTCCGTCGCCGGGCCGGACAACAAGCCGGGCTCCTACACCACCAAGAACGCCACCGGCTCGGCCAACTGGTCCACCGGCCGCAGCTACTCCTTCACCGCCGCCGAGGACGCCCCCGCCGTCACCTTCACCTACGGCACCCCGAGCACCAATCCGGGCTGCCGCCCGATGATCACCAACGTGCAGGCCGCCCAGACCCCGCCGCGGCCCGCCTCCCCCGGCGCGTCCGACCCGTGCGCGGGCGGGGGCGGGGGCAGCCCGGCCTGCACCACCAGCGCCGGCAACAAGGAGAAGATCGAGAACTGCCCGGCCACCGACCGCGGTTGCCTGGAGGGCGTCGCGGGCAAGGGCGAGCAGGAGAACGCCGGGATCGGCCAACAGACCCAGGCGCTCGACGAGTTCACCCACACCCCGCGCGACCAGGACCCGAACACGGCCGCCGACGCGCTCTGCCGGGTCTCGAACGCCCACACCGGCAACCTCCGGCCGGGCGACACCGTCATCCCGCCCGGCACCTGGTGGTACTGCTGACC
>NZ_JBHUWH010000219.1:0-12553 GCF_042670125.1 Kitasatospora sp. NPDC057198
GGGCGGCACCGCCGGGGCGGACCCCGCTACGCGGAGAGCGGCAGGTTCCACTTCTGGGCTGCGGTGCCGTTGCAGTCCCAGATCTGCAGTTGCACGCCGTTGGTGGTGTCGGAGGACGGGACGTCCAGGCAGCGCCCGGAGTTGGGGTTCACCAGGGTGCCGTTCACGGCCTGCCACTGCTGGGCGGCGGTGCCGTTGCAGTCCCAGAGCTGGACCAGGGTGCCGTTGGCGGTGCCCGCGGAGGTGACGTCCAGGCACTTGCCGAGCACCTGGAGGGTGTCACCGGCCCGGGTCCAGTTCTGGGCGCCGCTGCCGTTGCAGTCCCAGACCTGGATCCGGTTGCCGTTGGCCGTCCCGGAGTTGGAGTCGTCCACGCACTTCGCGATGTTCAGGCCCGAGGTGATCGGACCGGCCCCGGCACTCGGGCCGGCGGCGTACGCCTCCAGTTCGTAGAGCCGGGCGGCGGTGTCGCCGCCGGTGTTGGTCGGGGTGGAGAACACCACCCGCACGTACCGGGCCGAGCGGGCCGGGAACGGGCTGTAGGTGCGGCTGGAGCGCGAGCCCGTGATGGTGGCGGCGGTGCTCCAGGCGGTGCCGTCGGTGCTGGTCTGCACCTGGAAGGCGGCGGTGTTCCAGGCGGTGTTCTCGCCGCCGAGCCCGGCGTGCTTCAGCACCACCGAGGCCACGGTCTGCGCCGACCCCAGGTCGACCTGGAGGCTCGCGCCGGCCGTCTTCGAGCACCACTTGCTGTTGTTGCGCAGGCTGCCGTCGACGGCCTTGTCCGCGGACTCGGCCGCGGCGCACGCGGCGGAGGAGCCGGCCGCCCTGCCCAGGGCGAGGTCCGGGCCCAGCTCCGGGGCGGCGGGCAGCGGGGTCGCGCCGTCCTGGAACGAGGGCGGGACGTCACCCGCGCCGGTGCCCCAACTCGGGCTGGGCGCAGTGCCCATGGTGAAGTCGAGGGTGCCGCCGGACGCGAGGTCCGGGTAGCGCAGGTAGTTGTGGCTGGTGGCCGTCCCGTTGACCTTCAGGCCCTGCACGTAGGAGCCGGTGCCGGACGCGTTGACGGTGATGTCGCCGCCCGGGCGCCGGATCAGCACGGACGGGAAGGACGGGCCGTGCACGGCCAGGGTGTCCGCGCCGGGCGTCGCGGGGTACAGGCCGAGCGCCGCCCAGACGTACCACGCGGAGGTCGCCCCGAGGTCGTCGTTGCCCGGCAGCCCGCCCGGACCGGTGGTGAAGGACTCGGTCATCACCTTGCGGACGGCCGCCGAGGCCCCGGCCGGGTACCGGGCGTAGTTGTAGGCCCACGGGACGCCGTGCTCGGGTTCGTTGCCGATGTAGTAGTACGGCAGGCTCTGACCGGCGTTGACCTGGGTGAAGTGGTGGTCGAGCCGCTGCACGGCGGTCTGCCGCCCGCCCATGGCGTTGACCAGGTCGGCGAAGTCGTAGGGGACCATCCAGGTGTACTGGGCGGCGTTGCCCTCGGTGAAGCCGGCCTGGGCGGCCGGGTCCAGCGGCCACTGCCAGCTGCCGTCGGAGTTGCGCGGCTGCACGTAGCCGGACTCGCCGCCGTAGGTGTTGCGCCACCACTGGGCCCGGGTCATGAAGGTGCCGTAGTCCGCGGTGCTGCCGAGGGCCTTGGCGAACTGGGCCACCGCGAAGTCGGAGGCCGAGTACTCCAGCGAGTCGGAGGGGGCGCCGGGGATGTAGTGCAGGTTGGTGTAGGTGCCCTGGTTGCCGCGGATCGGCGAGCCCTGCGCGGTGCCGCCGGACGAGGACTTCTTCATCAGGGCCAGCGCGGCCGCGGTGTCGAAGCCCCGGGCCCCGAAGGCGTACATGCTGGCGACGACGATTGGGCCGGGGTCGCCGGTCATCACGAAGTCCTCGTTGGTCTGCTGCGACCACTTGGGCAGCAGCCCGCCCTGCTGGCCGTCCAGGACCATGGAGTTGGCGATGTCGGCGGCCTCGTCCGGCGCGATCAGCGCGATCAGCGCCGCCCAGGAGCGGTAGATGTCCCAGCCCGAGTAGTTCTGGTAGACGGGGCGGGCGGAGTTGTGGACCGCGCCGTCGAAGCCGCGGTAGTCGCCGTTGACGTCGCTGGCGACGTTCGGGCTCTGGAAGACGTGGTAGAGCGAGGTGTAGAACTTCTTCAGGTCGGTGGCCGAACCACCGGTCACCTGGGCCCGGCCGAGGACCCGGTTCCACGAGTCGGCGGCGGCGGAGCGCACGGCGGCGAAGTCCCAGCCGCTGTTCTCCGCGGCCAGGTTGGCCTGCGCGTTGGCGACGCTGACGTAGCTCAGGGCGACCTTGAACTGCACGGTCTGCGAGCTGCTGGTGTCGAAGGTGACGTACGCGCCGGTGTTGGTGCCGGACGTGCCGGTCGAACCGGCGCTGAGCGTGGAGCCGGACCAGGTGCCGAAGCCGCTGGGCGCCCGGTCGAAGCGGATGTCGAAGTAGATCTGGTAGGTCTTGGAGGAGCCGCAGAACCCGCCGGCGGTGACGCTGCCGGTCAGCTCCGAGCCGTTGACCCGCACCGACCCGCTGCGGTTGCCGGTGGCGCTGCGGCCGGTGGCGACGAGCAGCTGCGCGGCGCCGGTGGACGGGTAGGTGAGCCTGCCCATGCCGGTCCGGGTGGTCGCGGACAGCTCGACCGTGGTGGCGTACTTGTCGAGCCGGTTCTTGTAGTAGCCGGGGGAGGCGGCCTCGTTGGACTTGGTGTAGCCCGAGGCGTAGCCGGTCCAGTTGCTGCCGGGCGAGGCGCCCAGCGCGCCGGTGACCGGGAGCAGCGGCAGGTCCTCGTTGTTCGGGCAGCCCGCCCCGTCGAAGTGGGTGAGGCTGAAGTCCTCGATCGAGGTGTCGGAGTTGCGGTAGCCGGACGGCGAGGCCGTCGGGGTGTCGGGGCTGAACTGGACCCCGCCGAAGGGCACCACGGCGCCCGGGTAGGTGGAGCCGCCGGCGCCGCCCCCGACGGGGTTCGGCGCGTTGCTGTCGTCGGTCCCGATGAACGGGTCGACGTACGGGGTGAGATCGGCCGCCGCCGCGGCGTGGGCCGTGGCCGCGCCGAGGGCGAAGCCCGGACCGAAGGCGGTGAGCAGGAGGGTGCCGGCCACGAGCGCGGCACGGACCTTGCGGGTGGGGACGAGCATCGGAGCACACCTTCCGGTAGCGATGTGAACGTTACCGAGCGGATGGAATTGTTCCGCCGGGGAAATGTGCGCGTCAATATCGGATCACAAGGTCAACTTCCCTGTTCCGCAAGGAGTTTGAGCCACCGTGACAAGTCGCGGCGGATCCCTTGACGGCCCGTCACGGCACCACCAGACTCCCAACACTTGCGTGAACGTTACCAATCGCGGCACGGAGGTCCACCGATGTCCCAACCCCTTTTGGAAGCCCGGAAGGTGAGCAAGCGCTACGGCCGGGTGCACGCCCTCCAGGGCGCCGACTTCACCGTCCACCCGGGCGAGGTGGTGGCGCTGATCGGCGACAACGGCGCCGGGAAGAGCACCCTCGTCAAGACCCTCTCCGGATCCGCGACCCCCGACGACGGCGAGATCCTGGTGGACGGCACCCCCGTCCGGCTCACCGGGCCGCTCGACGCCCGGCGCCACGGCGTGGAGACGGTCTACCAGGACCTGGCCCTCGCCCAGGACCTCGACGCGGCCGCCAACCTCCACCTCGGCCGCGAACTGCGCCGCCCCGGCCTGCTCGGCCGGCTGGGAGTGCTGGACAACGCCGCGATGCGCCGCTCCGCCGTCACCGCCTTCGCCGAACTCGGCGTCGACCTCCGGGACGTGACCGTCCCGGTGGCCGCGCTCTCCGGCGGCCAGCGGCAGTCGGTGGCGGTCGCCCGCGCCGTCGCCTTTGCCGGCCGCGTCATCTTCATGGACGAACCCACGGCGGCCCTCGGCGTGGTCCAGCGCGGCCGGGTGCTGGAGACCATCAGGCGCGTGCGCGACCGCGGCATCTCCGTCGTCCTGATCAGCCACAACATGCCGGAGGTGCTCTCGGTCTCCGACCGCGTCGAAGTCCTGCGCCTGGGGCGGCGGGTGGCCGTCCTCGACGCCGCCGCCACCTCGGTGGAGGAGCTGGTCGGCGCGATGACCGGCGCCCTGGACCCGGCGTCGGAGCCCGACCCCGGGTTCGGCCCCGGGCCCGCCCCCGGATCCGGCTTCGGACCCGCCACCGGAACGGACGGTGCGGCATGAGCACCCAGGTGCCCGGCCAGACCGGCCGCGCGACGCCCGGCGAGGACGCGCCCCGGCCCCGGCCCGCTCTCCCCGGCTGGGCGCGCCGGCTCGCCGCCGTGAACGAGGCGTGGACCTTCGGGGTCCTGCTGCTGCTCGTCGCGTTCTTCACCGCCGCCCGGCCCGACACCTTCCTGACCCGCTACGACCTGACCCAGATCGCCACCAACGCCGCGATCTACCTGGTGCTGGGCGTCGGCATGACGTACGTGATCATCGTCGCCGGGATCGACCTGTCGGTCGGCTCGGTGCTGGTGCTCTCCGCCGTGCTGTCGGCCGAGTACACCGTCCACCACGGCGGCGCGGACGCCGGCTGGGGCACCGTCGCGGTCTCCACCCTGATCGCGCTGGCCACCGGACTGCTCTGGGGCGCCCTCCAGGGCTGGCTGGTGGCGAAGGCGAAGGTGCCGCCGCTGATCGTCACCCTCGGCGGCTTCGGCGCGGCCCTCGGCATCGCCCAGGTCGTCACCGGCGGCCAGGACCCGACCGGGGCGGTCCCCGCGCGGCTCCAGCGCACCGTCGGCTTCGGCAAGCTGTTCGGCCAGGTCCCCTGGCTGGTCGTCATCGCCTTCACCACCACCCTGGTGTTCGGCCTGGTCCTCACCCGCACCCGGTTCGGCCGCCACACCTACGCCATCGGCTCCAACCCGGAGGCGGCCCGCCGGGTCGGCATCGCCGTGGACCGCCACCTGGTGAAGGTCTACGCCCTGACCGGCCTGCTCTCCGGGCTCGGCAGCACCATGTGGCTGGCCTACTTCGGCACCACCTCGATCGCCGGGCACTCCACCGACAACCTGAAGGTCATCACCGCCGTCGTGCTCGGCGGGGCGAGCCTCTTCGGCGGCCGCGGCACCGTGCTCGGCACGGTGATCGGCGTCTTCATCCCCGCCGTGCTCAGCACCGGACTGATCATCATGGACGTCCAGCAGTACTGGCAGGACGTCGCGATCGGCGTCGTCCTGGTCGCGGCGGTGTACCTCGACCAGTTCCGCCGCCGCGGCCGCGAGCGCGGCTGACCGCCCCGCCGGACCCCGGAGCACGGCTGCCGGATCCCGGACCCCGGACCCGGACCGCGGCTGCCGCCGCAGCACCCCACCCGCCGCAGCACCCCACCCGCCCAGTTCCCCAGCCGCAGGAGGAAGTACGCCATGCCCGCAACCAGCAGACCGCGCACCCTCGTCCGCTGCTGCGCCGCCCTCGCCCTGACCGCGGCCGCCACCGCCGGCTGCGGCAGCGGCGCGGACGGCGCCAAGGGCGCCACCCTGAAGCTCGTCACCGGCGTCAAGAGCGACCCCTTCTACATCACCATGGCCTGCGCCGCCCAGGAGGAGGCGAAGAAACGGGGCGTCAAGCTCACCGTCGACGGCTCGGCGCAGTGGGACGTCGCCGTGCAGCGCCCCATCATCGACTCGGTCGGCGCGAGCCGCCCCGACGGGCTGCTGGTCTCGCCGGTCGACGCCCAGGCCCTCACGCCCTCGCTGGCACAGGTGCAGAACGCCGGCACCAAGGTCGTCCTGGTGGACACCGCCGTCAGCGACGCCTCCATCGGCGTCTCCCGGATCTCCTCCGACAACGAGGCCGGAGGGCGGACGGCCGCGAAGGCGCTGGCCGAACTGATGGGCGACAAGGGCTCGGCCATCGTGATCAGCGTCAAACCGGGCGTCTCCACCACCGACGCCCGGATCAAGGGCTTCACCGAGGAGATGGAGGCCGCCCACCCGGCGATCACGCTGCTGCCCGTCCTCTACGACAACGACCTGCCCGCCACCGCGGCCTCGCAGGTCCAGGCCACCCTGGCCGCCCACCCCGACCTCGGCGGGGTCTTCGCCGGCAACACCAACACCGCGCAGGGCGTCGCCACCGGCCTCCAGGCCGCCGGCCGGCAGGGCACCGTCAAGGTCGCCGCGTTCGACGCCGAACCCGACGAGATCACGGCACTGAAGAACGGCACCCTGGACGTCCTGGTCGCCCAGGACCCGGCCGGCATCGGCGCCCAGGGCGTCGACCAGGCGCTCGCCGCCATCGACGGGAAGCCGGTCACCGCGCGGATCGGCACCACCATGGTCGCCATCACCAAGGCGAACCTCGACGACCCCGCGGTCAGCAAGTACGTCTACCGGTCCGCCTGCTGACGGCACGTCCGGGCCCTCGTCCGCGCACCGGCCGGGCCCTCGTCCGCGGACCGGCCATGGAGCGGCCGCGCACCGGCCACGGAGCGGGCGCACGGACGAGGGCCCGCGCGCGGGCGTCGATAGGATGCACTCCCCGACCCCCGGGCCGACCGGCCGGGGCCCCGGGAGCGCGCCGAGGAGGGGACCTGTTGAAGCGCCCGACGATGAAGGACGTGGCCGAGGCCGCCGGAGTCAGCCTGATGACGGTCTCCCGCGTGGTCTCCCACGCACCCGGGGTCTCGCCCGACACCGTTGCCAAGGTCGAACAGGCCGTGCGCAGACTCGGCTACCAACGCAACCTCAACGCCCGCAACCTGCGGCAGAAGCGGCTCGGCACCTCCACCATCGGCCTGGTCGTGGACGACCTCGCCAACCCCTTCTACGCCCTGATGGCCCGTTCGATCGAGGACGAGGCGCACCGGCGCGGCTGCGTCGTGCTGGTCGGCAGCACCAACGACGAGCCGCGCCGGGAGCGCGAGGTGATAGCCGCCTTCACCGCCCGGCAGGTCGACGGCCTGATCGTCGTCCCCACCATCGGCAGCCACGGCTTCCTCCGACCGGCCATGGAGGCCGGCACCCAGGTGGTCTGCGTGGACCGGCCCGCCGAGGGCCTCGACGTGGACACCGTCACGGTCGACAACCGCGACGGCGCCCGGCACGCCGTCACCCACCTGCTCGGCCACGGCCACGACCGGATCGCCTACCTCGGCGACCGCTACGACATCTGGACCCAGCGCGAGCGCTACGCCGGATACCTGGACGCGCTCTTCGCCCACGGCCTGTCCGCCGACCCCGCCCTGGTCCGGCACGGTCTGCGCTCCCACCTGGACGCCCGGCTCGCCCTCGCCGACCTGCGCGCCCTGCCCGACCCGCCGACCGCCCTGTTCACCAGCAACGACCTGATCACCCAGGGCGTCCTGGACGCGATGGACGATTCGGACGGCCAGGACCGCCCCCGGGCCGCCGGGCGCCCCCTGCCGATGGCCATCGTCGGCTTCGACGACCTGCCGCTCGCCAAACGGCTCGACCCGCCGCTGACCGTCGTCAGCCAGGACCCGGTGGCGGTCGGCAGCACCGCGGCCAACCTCCTGTTCTCCCGGATCGCCGGCGACCGCTCAGCCCCGCGCAAGGTCATCCTGCTCACCCGCCTCGTCGAACGCCGCTCCGGGGAACGGCCGGGCCACCGTCCCGACCGGCCCGCCGGCACCTGAGGCCCGACCGGGGGCCGACCGGCACCTGAGGCCCGGTCAGGGGCTGACCGCGAGGACCAGGTACGCGCCGAGGACGGCCAGGTGGACGCCGCCCTGCAGGGGGGTGGCGCGTTTGGGGATGACGGTGAGGGTGCCGACGGCGACGGTCAGGGCGAGCAGGATCATGTGGGTCGCGCCCAGGCCGAGTTCGAGGGGGCCGGAGAGCCAGGTGGAGGCGATCGCCACCGCCGGGATGGTCAGGCCGATCGAGGCCAGCGCCGAGCCGAGGGCCAGGTTGAGGCTGATCTGCACCCGGTTGCGGACGGCGGCCCGGACGGCGGCGATCGACTCGGGCAGGAGGACGAGCAGGGCGATCACCACGCCGACCACCGCGTTGGGCAGGTCGGCGGCGGCCACCCCGCGCTCGATGGTGGGGGAGACGCCCTTGGCCAGGCCGACGACGGAGACCAGGGCCACCGACAGCAGGGCGACGCTGACCAGGGTCTCCTTCATGGTCGGCGGCTCGGAGTGCTCGTCCGCCGGGTCGACGATCTCGCCCGCCGGGGTGACCGGGAGGAAGTAGTCCCGGTGGCGGACCGTCAGGGTCGAGACGAACAGGCCGTAGATGACGATCGAGGCGCTCGCGGCGAACACCAGCTGGGTGGTGGAGAACTGCGGGCCGGGCTGCGAGGTGGTGAAGGTCGGCAGCACCAGGCTCAGCGTCGCCAGGGTGGCGATCGCGCCGAACGCCGCGCCGGTGCCCTCCGCGTTGAACACCGCCACCCGGTACTTCAGGGCGCCGACCAGGATGGACAGGCCGAGGATCCCGTTGCAGGTGATCATCACGGCCGCGAACACGGTGTCCCGGGCCAGCCCGGCGCTCTTGTCGCCGCCGTCGGCCATCAGCGTGACGATCAGCGCCACCTCGATGATGGTGACGGCCACCGCCAGCACCAGCGAGCCGTACGGTTCGCCGACCCGGTGCGCGATCAGTTCTGCGTGGTGCACGGCCGCCACCACCGACACCGCCAGGAAGCAGGCCACCAGCGTCACCACCGGCCACGGCAGGTTCCGGTGCCAGGTCGCCAGGAGCAGCAGGAACGCCAGCACCGGGGCGACGGTCGTCCACTGCAGGTAGTGCGGTCGAGGGGAGGAAGCCATACGGCCGAGCTTGGCAGATGGCACCGGCCCGGTCCGGAAGTGACACTCGTGGCGGTGGGCCCGGCGCACGGCGAGGAGCTGCGGAGATGGTCGGACGGCGGACGGTAGTGGCGGCGCTCGCGCTCGCGGCGGCGGGCTGCGCGGCACCGCGGCGGGCGGCGGAGCGGACGACGCCGGAGCGGACGATGCCGGAGCGGACGGCGGCTCCTGCCGCGCCGTCGGGCCCGACGCCCGGCCCGGCGTCCGACCCGGCCCGGCCGCCCGCGCCGCCCGCCCGGGAGCAGGTGCTGGCCCGCTACGCCGGGCGGGCGCCGCAGCAGTGGGGCACCGACCTGCCGGGCGTGGCGGCGACCGTCCCGGACGGGGCGCTGGCGCTCACCTTCGACGCCTGCGGCGGCCCGGGCGGGGACGGCTACGACGCCGCGCTGATCGGCACCCTGCGCCGGCTGCGGGTGCCCGCCACGCTGTTCCTGAACTCCCGCTGGGTGGACGCCAACCCGGGCCCGTTCGCCGAACTGGCCGCCGACCCGCTGTTCGAACTGGGCAACCACGGCACCGCGCACCGCCCGCTCTCGGTGACCGGCCGTTCGGCGTACGGCATCACCGGGACGGCCGATCCGGCCGCCGCGTACGACGAGGTGGCGGCCAACCGGGCGAAGCTGACCGCGCTGCTGGGGCGGGCACCGGGCTGGTTCCGCGCGGGGACGGCGCACTACGACGAGGTCGCGGTGGCGCTGGTGGCGGAGCTGGGCGAGCGGGTCGCCGGATTCGCGGTGAACGGGGACGGCGGGGCGACGTTCACCCCCGGGCAGGTCGCGGAGACGCTGGCCGCCGCGCCGCCCGGGTCGATCGTGATCAGCCACTTCAACCACCCGGCCGCCGGCACCGGCGAGGGCTACGCCCGCGCGCTGCCCGCGCTGCTGGACGCGGGGCGGCGCTTCGTCCGGCTGTCCGACTAGCGCGGACCGACTAGCGCGGACCGACTAGCGCGGGCCGGGCGGCGGGAGGGCAGCCGTGCCGTGGTGGTTCAGGCGGGGCGCCCGGCGGTCCGGAGCAGTTCGTAACCCGCTTGGACGAAGCGCCCGTTCGGGGTCGGGCCGGTGTTGGCCAGGGCCGCGACCGCGACCGCGTCCCGGGGGGAGAAGCCGACGAAGGCGGTGAAGCCGCGGGTGCCGCCGGAGTGGAAGTACACGTCCCGGCCGGCGGAGCGGCGGCGGTTCCAGACCAGGCAGAGCAGGTCCTCGGCGCCGGAGGAGCCGGTGCCCGGCAGGCGCAGCCGGGGCCGCTGGACGTCGCGCAGGGCGGTGGCGAGCCCGGTGGGGCCGGGGTCGAGGTGGGCGCGCAGGTAGTGCAGCAGGTCGGTGCCGCTGGAGCGGACCGCGCCCGCCGCCGGGAGGGCGGGGATCCGCCAGGGCGGCAGCGGGCGGCCGTGCCGGTGGCCGGTCGCGTGCGGGCCCGGGCCGGGGGCGCAGGTGGTGGAGCGCAGGCCCAGCGGGGCGAGGACCCGGTCGGCGAGCAGGTCGCCGTAGGGCCGGGCGGCGCGTTCGGCCAGGGCGCGGCCGAGCAGGCCGACCCCGTAGTTGGAGTAGCGGTAGTGGCGGCCCGGGTCGGTGCGCACGGTGGTCCTGGCGAGGGCGGCGCGCAGCCGCCGTTCGTCGAAGGCCGCGTACGGGTTGCTGTTCCAGGCGGGGAGGGCGGTGGCGAGCAGGCCGGGCGGGAGCCGGGGCAGGCCGGAGGTGTGGGTGGCCAGGTGCAGCAGCCGGATCGGTTCGGCGGAGCGGACGGCCGGCGCGGGCCAGTCGGCGGGCAGCAGGCCGTCCACCGGTTCGTGCGGGGCGAGTTCGCCGCGGGCCGCCATCGCGGCGAGCAGCAGCGCGGTGAACGTCTTGCTGACGGAGCCGAGTTCGAAGACGGTGTCCGGGGTGCAGGCGGCCGCGCCCCGCCCCCGGCCGGTGCGCCCGAAGCAGTGCACCTCCTCCCGGCCGCCGGCCAGCACGGCCACCGTGACGGCGGTCGCGGACGACGCCCCGGCCGCCCGGACCGCCGCCGCGAGCGCGGCCCGCTCCCCGTTCACCCGGCCGCCCCGTTCACCCGGCCGCCGTCGCGCGCAGGGACCGGGCGAGGGTGACGTCCCCGGCGACCACCGCGACGACGGCGGTGTGCTGGTGGTCGAGGAAGACCCGTTCGCGGTCCCCGTCGACCGGCTCGCCGTCGCGCGGCAGCAGCCCGTCCTCGTGCTGGACGGCGGCCAGCGCGTCCCAGCCCTGGCGTCCGGTGGCCGGTTCGCCGATGCAGGCGTCGACGACCAGGAGTTCCGCGACGAGGTCCCACTGGCCGATCTCGGCCCACGCGTCGAGCCAGACGGGCAGCCAGTCCCGGACGTAGTCGCGCATCGGCTCGGGCAGGCCGTCGGGGCGGGCGCCCCAGTCGGTGAGGTGGAAGACGGTGTGGGTGACGTCGTACCCGGTCATCCAGTTCACCGCCCAGGGTTCGGGGCGGGCGCCGAGCCAGGTGCCGCGGGCGAGCGCCTCCCAGTCGGGGTGGTGGTCGAGGCCGACGACCCGGCGGGCGTTGGCGACGCCCAGGCGCCGGTTGGGGCGGATCTCCTCGGCGTGTGCGGCGCGCAGCCGGGCGAGCGAGTCGAGGAGTTCCTCCAGCGGCGGGTGCCGGTAGCCGGCGCGGGCGAAGTGGCCGTAGGTCTCCAGCGGGTCGGTCATGGTGAAGTGGTGCAGCTGGCGTTCGTACAGCAGGTCGCCCTCGCGCAGCTGGGCCCAGCAGCCGTCGAGCAGTTCGCGGGCGGCCCGGGTGTCGGCGGGGCCGCTGACGCCGTCGCGCAGGACGAGGGAGGCGGCGAGGGCGACCTCGCCGAGCGGCTTGTAGGCGTTGTCGACGTCGGCGAAGTCGATCAGGGTGTTGGCCGGGATCCGGCCGAGGCCGTCGCGGTGGGCGGCGTGCAGCCAGGACAGCGCGCGGGAGCCGAGCCGTTGCGCGGTGCCGAGGACGTGGGTGTCGATCATGCGGTCCGCCTCCCGGGGCCGGGGGCCGCGAGCAGCCGGTGGGCGACGGCCAGGCCCAGCGCGGTGCGGGCGCTGCCGTCGCCGGCCAGCCGGATCCGGTCCAGCACGGGTTCGACCTCCAGGCGCGGCGGCAGGCCCTCGGCGGCGGACCAGGCGAGCCAGCGGGCGAGCCGGGCCGCGGTGGCCAGGTCGCGGCGCAGCAGCGAGCGGACGGTGCCGCGGGCGAGGGCCAGCGGGTGGGCGCGGGCGCCGTCGTGCACCGGCCCGTCGAGTCCGGGCAGCGCCAGCCCGGCCAGTTGGGACATCAGCACCGACCAGCCCTGCCAGCCGGTGTCCGCGGGGCCGGGCGGGGCCGGCGGCGTCGGCGCGCCGTCCCCGTACGGGGTGCGGGCCAGGAGGCGGGCGGCGCCCCAGTCCTGCCAGGCGAGGACGAGGGCGGCCCGCTCGGACGGGGCGGCCGGGGCGGGGAGGGTGCGGCGGGCCTCGGCCAGCAGCGCGGCGGTGGGCCCGTCGGGCGCGGCGCCGGCCAGCAGCCGGGGGGCGAAGAGGTCGGGGCCGAGGACGCGGGCCGCGGCCAGCAGCGGGCGGGGTGCGGTCGCCGCCGGGGGCGGGGGCGGGGCGGTGTCGTCCCGGAGGGCGTCGAGGGTGCGGCGGGCCAGGTGTTCGACGGCGGCGGCGTACTCGTCGCGCAGCGGGGTCTCGGCGAATGGCATGGCGGGCCCTTCTGGTGCGGGGTCTCCCGGTGCGGGGCCGGGCCGGTCCGCGCG
>NZ_JBHUWH010000220.1:0-12469 GCF_042670125.1 Kitasatospora sp. NPDC057198
TCCTGGTGCGAGGCCAGCGTCGGGGCGATGTCGGCGGTGCGGCCGGACAGCAGGTTGACCACGCCGCCCGGCACGTCCGAGGTGGCCAGCACCTCGCCCAGCGACAGCGCGGGCAGCAGGGCCCGCTCGGCGGCCGCGACCACCACGGTGTTGCCGGTGGCGATCGCCGGGGCGACCACCGACACCAGGCCCAGCAGCGAGAAGCCGTGCCCGGCCTGCGGCGCCAGCACGCCGACCACGCCGGTCGGCTCCGGGGTGGACAGGTTGAAGAACGGCCCCGCCACCGGGTTGGCGCCGCCCGCGACCTGCGCGACCTTGTCGGTCCAGCCCGCGTACCAGACCCAGCGGTCGACCGCCGCGTCCACCAGCGCCGCCGCCTTCTTCGCGCCCACGCCCTCGGCCGCGGCGACCTCGGCCGCGAACTGCTCCCGGCGGCCCTCCAGCATCTCGGCGACCCGGTACAGCACCTGGCCGCGGTTGTACGCGGTGGTGCCCGACCAGCCCTTGACCGCGGCGCGGGCCGCCAGCACGGCGTCCCGGGCGTCCTTGCGGGTGCCCAGCGGGGCGTTCGCCAGCCACTGGTCCTTCGTGTCGGTCACCTCGTACACCCGCCCGCTCTCCGAGCGCGGGAACTTCCCGCCGACGTACAGCTTGTAGGTCTTGAAGACACCGGTGCGTGCCGTGTTCTCAGACATCGAGGGCCTCGACATTCAGGTAGGGCTCCAGACCGTGGCGGCCGCCCTCGCGGCCGTAACCGGACTCCTTGTACCCGCCGAACGGCGAGGTCGGGTCGAACTTGTTGAAGGTGTTCGCCCACACCACGCCCGCCCGGAGCCGGTTCGCCATCCACAGGATGCGCGAGCCCTTCTCCGTCCAGATGCCCGCGGACAGGCCGTACGGGGTGTTGTTGGCCTTCTCCACCGCCTCGGCCGGGGTGCGGAAGGTCAGCACGGACAGCACCGGGCCGAAGATCTCCTCGCGGGCGATCCGGTGCGCCTGCGAGACGCCGGTGAACAGCGTCGGGCGGAACCAGTAGCCCGCGCCCGGGAGTTCGCACTCCGGGGCCCAGCGCTCGGCACCCTCCTGCTCGCCCGCCTCCGCCAGCTCGGTGATCCGGGCCAGCTGGGCGGCCGAGTTGATCGCGCCGACGTCGGTGTTCTTGTCCAGCGGATCGCCGACCCGCAGGGTGCCCATCCGGCGCTTGAGCGCGTCCAGCAGCTCGTCCTGCACCGACTCCTGCACCAGCAGGCGGCTGCCCGCGCAGCACACGTGGCCCTGGTTGAAGAAGATGCCGTTGACGATGCCCTCGACCGCCTGGTCCAGCGGCGCGTCGTCGAACACGATGTTCGCGGCCTTGCCGCCCAGCTCCAGCGAGAGCTTGGTGCGGGTGCCGGCCAGCTGCCGGGCGATCGCCCGGCCGACCGGGGTCGAGCCGGTGAAGGCGACCTTGTTGACGTCCGGGTGCGAGGTCAGCGCGGCGCCGGTGCGGCCGTCGCCGGTGACGATGTTCACCACGCCCTTCGGCAGGCCCGCCTGGCGGCAGATCTCGGCGAAGCGCAGGGCGGTCAGCGGCGTCGTCTCGGCGGGCTTCAGCACCACCGTGTTGCCGGTGGCCAGCGCCGGGGCGATCTTCCAGGCCAGCATCAGCAGCGGGAAGTTCCACGGGATGACCTGCGCGGCCACGCCCAGCGGGCGCGGGTTCGGCCCGTAGCCGGCGAAGTCGAGCTTGTCGGCCCAGCCCGCGTAGTAGAAGAAGTGCGCGGCGACCAGCGGCAGGTCGACGTCACGGGTCTCCCGGATCGGCTTGCCGTTGTCGATCGACTCCAGCACGGCCAGCTCGCGGCTGCGCTCCTGGACGATCCGGGCGATCCGGAACAGGTACTTGGCGCGCTCGCTGCCCGGCAGCGCCGACCAGTCGGCGAACGCCTTCCGGGCGGCCTTCACCGCGCGGTCCACGTCCTCCTCGGTGCCCTGGGCGAACTCGGCGAGCACCTGCTCGGTCGCCGGGTTGACGGTCTTCAGCGCCTCCGAGCCGGAGGAGTCGACGAACTCGCCGCCGATGAAGTGGCCGTAGCTCGTGGCGATCTCCCCCGCGGCGGCGGGGGACTCGGGCGCCGGGGCGTACGCGAACAGGCCGGAGCGCTTCACGGGCGGCTCGGTCTCGGTCTTCTTGGTCTTGGCCATCGTCGTCAGTCCACCGTCACGTAGTCGGGACCGGAGTACCGTCCGGTGCTCAGCTTCTGGCGCTGCATCAGCAGGTCGTTCAGCAGGCTGGAGGCGCCGAACCGGAACCAGTGCGGGCTGAGCCAGTCGTCGCCCAGCGTCTCGTTCACCATCACCAGGTACTTCATCGCGTCCTTGGTGGTGCGGATGCCGCCGGCCGGCTTCACGCCGATCTGCGTGCCGGTCGCCGCGCGGAAGTCCCGCACCGCCTCCAGCATCAGCAGCGTCACCGGCGGGGTCGCGTTCACGGCGACCTTGCCGGTGGAGGTCTTGATGAAGTCCGCGCCGGCGATCATCGCCAGCCAGGACGCCCGGCGGACGTTGTCGTACGTCTGCAGCTCGCCGGTCTCGAAGATCACCTTGAGGTGGGCCGCGCTGCCGTCGGGACGCTCGCAGGCCGCCTTGACGGCCTTGATCGTCTCGAACACCTCCAGGTAGCGGCCGGCCAGGAAGGCGCCCCGGTCGATCACCATGTCGATCTCGTCCGCGCCCGCGGCGACCGCCTCCGCGGTGTCGGCCAGCTTGACCGGCAGGCCGGCCCGGCCGGACGGGAAGGCGGTGGCCACCGAGGCGACCTGGACGCCGCTGCCGCGCAGCGCCTCCTTCGCGGTGGCGACCATGTCCGGGTACACGCAGATCGCCGCGACCTGCGGGGTGGAGCGGTCCGACGGGTCCGGGTTCAGGCCCTTCGCGCACAGCGAGCGGACCTTGCCGACCGTGTCCGCGCCCTCCAGCGTGGTCAGGTCGATCATCGAGATGGCGAGGTCGATGGCGAACGCCTTCGCGGTGGTCTTGATCGACCGGGTGCCGAGGGTCGCGGCCCGCGACTCCAGACCGACCTGATCGACCCCGGGCAGGCCGTGCAGGAAACGGCGCAAGGTGGCCTCGGACGCCGCGACGTCCGAGAGGCCGCCGCCCGCGGCGCCGGGGGCGTTGGCTGCAAGAGTGGACATAGTCACCAGAGCAGCATATCTACGCGCGTAGGAAGCCGGTAGTGCGGGGCGGTTTCGATGCCTGACCGAAATGCGCCCCGCCCCGCCGGGCGGCTACCCCGGGAGGGGCGCGCGGGCCACCAGCCACGGCTGCGGCGGACCGGACGGCGGCGGGGCGCCCAGCTCCACCGGCGGATTCACCAGCACCACCACCTCGTACCGGCCCGGCTCCGACCACACCCGCGGCCACGTCACCGACGGGCAGAGCCCGTCGCGCGGGCCCAGCGGCACGGCCAGCGGCGCCCCCGGGGACAGCCGGTAGGTGTAGCCGACCGCGTCCGTGCCCTGCTCGTAGCGGTCGCCGGGGCGCTTCAGCAGCGGGCCGCCGCCCACCACCACGCCGTCGCGCAGGTACAGCACCTCCAGGTACTCCGGCGGCGCACCGGTCGCCTGGAACGCCCGGTCCGCGCCGAGCCCGACCGTGATCTCCGGGCCGCTGCCGTCGCCCGCCCCGCGGACCGAGAGGATCGAGAGGGTGATCCCGTTCGCGGCCGTCGCCGGGCCCCCGGACGGCAGCCGCCGGCCGCAGGCGTACGGGCCGTCCGGCGAGCCGGCGGCGTCGGCCTCCCCGCCGCCGGGGCCGGACCAGCGCACCGCGCCCAGCACCGCCGCGGCCGCCAGCACCAGCGCCGCACCGCCGGTCAGCGCCCGCCGGGCCAGCCGGCCGCGGCGGACCCGGCGCACCAGCAGCGCGGTGTCCAGCTCCGGCGGGCCGGCCGACTCGGCGGCGCCGGACAGCCGTGCGCGGATCTCCTCGGGGTTCACGTGCCACCGCCTTCCTCGGGCGCCCGTCGGTCCGTCCCCAGCGCCGCGCCCAGGCGCGCCAGCCCGTCGCTGAGGTGCCGCTTCACGGTGCCCTCGCGGCAGCCCAGCCGGGCCGCCACCCCCGCCACCGGCAGGTCCTCGTAGTAGCGCAGCACCACGCAGGCCCGCTGGGCGGGCGAGAGCGCGTCCAGCGCGTCCAGCAGCTGCAGCCGGTCGGCGACCGGCCCGCTGTGGTCGGCGCCGGCCTCCGGCCCGGCCGCCCGGGGGGCCAGCAGGGCGTAGCGCCGCCGCCGCCGGTGCTGGTCGAGGAAGCGGTTGAGCATCGTCCGGCGGACGTACCCCTCCAGCCGCCCGAGGTCCCAGGAGCGGTGCGGCCGGACGAAGACCCGCACCAGGGCCTCCTGCACCAGGTCCGCGGCCTCCGCCCGGTCACCGGTCAGCAGGAAGCCGTACCGGTTCAGCTCGGCGCCGCGCACCGCCACCAGTTCGGCGAGCAGTCCCGCCCAGTCCGCCACCGCGTCCCCCTCCGTCGTCCTCCCACCCGGTACCACGAACGGCGGCCGGTTTTCGTTGGGGGGCGGTTTCCGCCGGGGTGCCGGCGGGACCCGGGGCGGGGCCCCGCCGGGGGCGGCCCGGCGGCGACAATGGGGGGATGAGCGGCGGAACGAAGGCCCGGGGGCGGCGGCCCGGGGGCGGGGACACCCGGGGGACGGTGCTGGCGGCGGCCCGCGCGGAGTTCGCGGCGCACGGCTACCAGAAGGCCAGCATGCGGGCGATCGCCCGCGGCGCGGGGGTGGACGCGGCGCTGCTGCACCACTACTTCGGCAGCAAGGACCGGCTGTTCGCGGCGGCGCTGGAGTTCCCGGTCGACCCGCGCGCACTGGTGGAGGACGTGTTCGCGGGCGACCCGGCGACGACCGGCGAGCGGCTCGCCGCCTTCGTGCTGGGCCTGTGGGAGCAGCCGGAGGTCCGCGACCGGCTGCTCGCGCTGGTGCGGACGGCCGCCGCCAGCGAGGAGGTCGCGGCACTGATGCGCGGCTTCATGGTGACCGAGCTGGTCGCCCGGGTGGCCGGGCAACTGGACGCCGACCAGCCCGAGTTGCGGGTCGAACTGGTGATGTCGCAGATCGTCGGGCTGGCGATGGCCCGCTACGTGATCGCGGTCGAGCCGCTCGCCTCGGCACCCCCGGAGGTGCTGGCCCCGATGCTGGGGCGCACCCTCCAGGGGTACCTGACGGGCTGAGCGGCAGCCGGTGCTGCTGGGCCCCGGTGCTACTGGCCGCCGGTGCTGCTGGGCCCCGGTGCTGCCGGCTTTTGGTGCTACTGGCCGCCGCCGAAGCGCTCGGTCCAGGCGGCCAGGTCCTCGTCGGTGATCTTGGCGAACAGCACCGGCGGGACGGTGAAGCCGGTGCCGGCCGGGACGAGCGCGAGGGCGCGGGCCTCCTCGGCCGACACCCAGCTGCGGGTGTCGCCGTCGAGGGCGAAGGACCCCCGGATCGCCCTGGCCGCGGCCGGGATGAACGGCTCGGAGACCACCGCGTACAGGTGGATCAGGTTGATCGCGGTGCGCAGGGTGCGCGCGGCCGCCTCCGGGTCGGTCTTGATCTGCGTCCACGGCGCGGTGACGTCGAGGTAGGAGTTGCCCGCCGACCACAGCGCGCGCAGCGCCTGCGCGGCCTTGCGGAAGTTCAGCCCGTCCAGCTGCGCCTCGTACTCGGCGAGCAGTTCGGCGATCTGGGTGCCGAGCTGCTGCTCCGCCTCGCCGTTCGGCGCGCCCGCCGGGACCTCGTCGCCGAAGCGCTTGCGGCTGAAGGACAGCACCCGGTTGACGAAGTTGCCCAGGGTGTCGGCGAGGTCCTTGTTGACGGTGGCCGCGAACAGGTCCCAGGTGAAGCTGGAGTCGTCGGACTCCGGGGCGTTCGCCATCAGGTAGTAGCGCCAGTAGTCGGCGGGCAGCAGCTCCAGCGCGACGTCGGTGAAGATGCCGAGCTTCTGGCTGGTGGAGAACTTCCCGCCGTAGTACGTCAGCCAGTTGAACGCCTTGACGTAGTCGACCTTCTTCCACGGCTTGCGCGAGCCCAGGATCGTGGCCGGGAACATCACCGTGTGGAACGGGACGTTGTCCTTCGCCATGAACTCGGTGTACCGGACGGTGTCGTCCGCCTCGTACCACCAGGAGCGCCAGTCGCCGCCGGTGGCGTCCGCCCACTCCTTGGTCGCGCCGATGTACTCGATCGGGGCGTCGAACCAGACGTAGAACACCTTGCCCTCGGCGGCCAGCTCCGGCCAGGTGTCGGCCGGCACCGGGACGCCCCACTCCAGGTCGCGGGTGATCGCGCGGTCCTGCAGGCCCTCGGTCAACCACTTGCGGGCGATCGAGGAGGCCAGCACCGGCCAGCCGTCGCCGTTGGCGGCGATCCAGGACTCCACCTCGTCGGTCAGCTTCGACTGGAGCAGGAACAGGTGCTTGGTCTCCCGCACCTCCAGCTCCGAACTGCCGCTGATCGCCGAGCGCGGCTCCAGCAGGTCGGTCGGGTCCAGGACGCGGGTGCAGTTCTCGCACTGGTCGCCGCGCGCCTTGTCGTAGCCGCAGTGCGGGCAGGTGCCGACGATGTAGCGGTCCGGCAGGAAGCGGCCGTCCGCGATCGAGTAGACCTGGCGGATCGCCCGCTCCTCGATGAAGCCGTTGGCGTGCAGCTCGCGGGCGATCTCCTGGGTGATCTCGCGGTTCTGCGGCGAGGACGAGCGGCCGAAGTAGTCGAAGGACAGCTCGAAGCCCTCGTAGATCGCCTTCTGCTGGTCGTGCGCCCGGGCGCAGAACTCCGCCACCGGCAGCCCCGCCTCCTGGGCGGCCAGCTCGGCGGGCGTGCCGTGCTCGTCGGTCGCGCAGATGTACAGCACCTCGTGGCCGCGCTGGCGCAGGTACCGGGAGTAGACGTCCGCCGGGAGCATCGACCCGACCATGTTGCCCAGGTGCTTGATCCCGTTGATGTAGGGAAGCGCGCTGGTGATCAACTGCCGAGTCATCCTGGGGACTCCCATGCTCTCCGGCGGGCACGCCGAGAGGCGGCCGCGGGTGGGTTCAGAGGGGCCGGTGCGGGGCGGTTCGGCTGCCGTCCGGCCGACGGCAATCGTACCGAACCGGGGTGTTCGGGCCGCACCGCTTATCGGCGCGGGGCGCCGCCACCAGGTGCTCGGCAAGAACGGCGGGAGGCGAAACCAGGGGCTCGGGGAACGGCGAGCCCGGGTCTGCTGACGGTGCACTGCCGTGGCGCGCATCGGCTTCCGGTTCCGTTTCAGGCACGCAGCAGCACGGACCTTCGATGGGCTCCGGCCGTCAGCAGCACGGACCCGCCGTTCCCCGGGCCCCTGTCGGGGCCCATGCGCAGCACGGACCCGCCGTTCCCCGGGCCCCTGAAGGGGCCACTGCGCAGCACGGATCCGTCGTTCTTGTCCTGTCGCTTGACGGGGGGTGGTGGGCGGCGGAAACTCATCACATGATGAATTCTTCGGCGGGGCCGTCCGACGGCCCCGCGATCAGGGTCGAGGGGCTGGTGGTGCGGCGCGGTGGCGCCACCGTGCTGCCCGGGATCGACCTCGTCGTGGAGCGGGGCAGCGTCACCGGGCTGCTCGGGCCCAGCGGGTGCGGCAAGACCACCCTGCTGCGCAGTGTCGTCGGGGTGCAGCGGGTCGCGGCCGGTCGCGTCACCGTGCTGGGGCGCCCGGCCGGGGCCGCCGGGCTGCGCGACCGGGTCGGCTACGTCACCCAGGCGCCCTCGGTGTACGGGGACCTGACGGTCGGCGAGAACCTCGACTACTTCGCCGCCGTGCTCGGCGCCCCGCCCGGCGACCCCGACCGGGTGATCGCCGAGGTCGGCCTGGACGCCCACCGGCGCACCCCCGCCGCCCGGCTCTCCGGCGGCCAGCGCGCCCGGGTCTCGCTCGCCGCCGCCCTGCTCGGCCACCCCGAACTGCTCGTCCTGGACGAGCCCACCGTCGGCCTCGACCCCGTGCTGCGGCAGGAGCTCTGGCAGCTGTTCCGGGAGCTCGCCGCCGCCGGCGCCACCCTGCTGGTCTCCAGCCACGTCATGGACGAGGCCACCCGCTGCGACCGGCTGGTCCTGATGCGCGAGGGCCGGCTGCTCGCCCACGACACCCCCGCCGCGCTGCTCGCCGCCACCGGCGCGCCCGACGTGGAGAGCGCCTTCCTCACCCTCGTCCGCACCGAACCGGAGGCCGCCCGGTGAACGCCGCCGCCCGCCGCACCCTCGCCACCGCCGCCCGCGTGCTGGCCCAGCTGCGGCACGACCCGCGCACCGTGGCGATGCTGCTGTTCGTGCCCTGCCTGCTGCTGGTGCTGCTGCGCTACATGTACGACGCGCAGCCCGCCACCTTCGACCGGATCGGCCCGGAGCTGCTCGGCGTCTTCCCGCTGCTGGTGATGTTCCTGGTCACCTCGGTCGCGATGCTCCGCGAACGCACCGGCGGCACCCTGGAGCGCCTGCTCACCATGCCGCTCGGCAAGGCCGACCTGCTGCTCGGCTACGCGCTCGCCTTCGGCGCCGTCGCCCTGCTCCAGGCCGTGCTGGCCTCCGCGCTCACCATCGGCGTGCTCGGCCTGGACGTCGCCGGGCCGGCCTGGGCGCTGTTCGCCGTCGCGGTCGCCGACGGGCTGCTCGGCATGGCGCTGGGCCTGCTGGTCTCCGCGTTCGCCGCCACCGAGTTCCAGGCCGTCCAGTTCCTCCCCGCCGTCCTGCTGCCCCAACTCCTGCTCTGCGGGCTGTTCGTGCCGCGCGACGACATGGCACCGGTGCTGCGGCTGATCTCCGACGTGCTGCCGCTCTCGTACGCCGTCGACGCGATGGGCCGGATCACCCGGGAGAGCGGGATCGGCGGAAGCGTCCTCGTCGACCTCGCCGTGGTGGCCGGCAGCGCCCTGCTCGCCCTCGGCCTCGGCGCCGCGACGCTGCGGCGGCGCACCGACTGACGGCGGCCCGCCGGCGACGGAGTTCGTGACCGTCCCGTGCCCGGGTCGCCATTGGGGACGACCCGGGCCCTGGGGCAGAATCGACGGCATGACCGAATCCGACCGGACACCCCACCAGGGTTCCGCCGCCGACGAGCCCGTGTACGCCGACCGCGTCTACCGCTCCGTCCCCAGTGTCATCGCGGGCGCCATGATGCTCGCCGTCGCCGCCTGGCTGATCGTCGACGCCGTGGTGACCGGCACCGGAGCCACCCCGTGGGTCGCGCTCGCCGCCGCGCCGGTCTTCGCCTTCCCGGTGATCGCCTACACCCTGCGGCCGGTGGTGCGCGCCAACGACCGGCGGCTGATCGTCCGCAACCCGCTGCGGACGATCGTCGCGCCGTGGTCCACCGTCGAGGGCCTCAAGGCCGGGTACTCGGTCGAACTCTTCGCCGCCGGGCGCAAGTTCCAGGTCTGGGCGATCCCGGTCTCGATCCGCCAGCGCAAGAAGGCCACCCGCCGGGCGACCCGCGCCGCCGCCGAGGGCGACCCCGCGCTGCGCGGCCCCGCCCGCCCCGGCAGGGCCCCGCGCACCCCGCGACCGGACGAGCTCGACCCCACCCGCGCCTGGTCCGACGCGGTCGTCAACGCGCTCCAGGAACAGGCCGAACGCAACGCGCACAAGCCCTCGGCGGGCGGCGAGCTCACCACCACCTGGTGCTGGTGGGTCATCGCCCCGACCCTGGCGGGGCTGGTCGCGCTGGTGACGGTCATCGCGGCGACCTGAGCCCTGCGCATTCAGGGGCTCGGGGAACGGCGAGCACGGGTCTGCTGATGGTTCACTGCCGTGCCGCGCATCGGCTTCCGGTTCTGTTCAAGACACGCAGCAGCACGAACCTCCGATGGGCTCCGGCCGTCAGCAGCACGGCCCCGCCGTTCCCCGGGCCCCTGATTTCGCCTCCCGCCGTTCGTGCCGGGCCCCCGGTGGTGGTTCTAGAGGGTGACGACGTACTTGCCCTCGCCGTGGCCGGTGGCGAGGAGGTCGTGGGCGGCGGGGACGGCGGTGAGGTCGGGGAGGACGGTCACCGGGGTGTCGAGGGTGCCGGTGGCGAGCAGGTCGAGGGCGCGGCGGATCGCGTCGGCGACCTTCGCGGGGGCGTGGGTGAGCAGTCCGTTGTGACTGAAGCCGGTGAGGGTGGCGTTGGCGGCGAGCAGCCGGGGGAAGCTCGGGAGGGGGTCGGGGGCGCTGCCGCCCGCGTTGCCGAAGAGGACGACGCGGCCGCCGGGGGCGAGCAGGTCGAGGTCGAGGTCGATGGCGGCGGTGCCGAGCGGGTCGAGGACGAGGTCGATGCCGCGTCCGTCGTTGTCCGCGCGCAGGCGGGCGGCGAGTTCGGCGGGGTCGGTGTCGCGGGCGTGCACCGCGTGGTAGCCGTTGCGCAGGGCGGTGGCGGTCTTCTCGGGGCGTCCGACGGTGCCGAGCAGGCGGCCGCCGCCGAGGTGGGGGAGCAGGCGGGCGACGGCGGTGCCGACGCCGCCGCTGGCCGAGTGGACGAGGACGCTCTCGCCGGGGGCGAAGCGTCCGGCGTCGGTGAGCAGCAGGAGCGTGGTGGCGAGGCCGAGCGGGGCGGTGGCGGCGACGTGCAGCGGGACGCCGGCGGGGACGGGGACGGTGAGGGCCGCGTCGGCGACGGCGACCTCGGCGAGGCCGCCGGCCCGGGTGGCGGCGACCACGGGGGTGCCGACGGCGAGGTGGGTGACGCCCTCGCCGAGGGCGCGGACGGTACCGGCGACCTCCTTGCCGGGGTGGCGCGGCCAGTCGGTGCCGTAGCCGTTGTCGCCGCGGCGGGCCATCACGTCGACGAAGTTGAGCCCGGCGTGGGTGACGTCGATGGCGACCTGGCCGGGGCCGGGCTCGGGGGCTTCGACGTCGAGGACGTGGCTGTGCTCGGAGCCGCCGGCCTCGGTCATGACGAGTGCACGCATGGTTTCCCCCTGGGGCGTCTGCATCTACGATGTTCTACGAACGTCGAAATTGATACCACGCAACTTCGAGATCTGTCGAACATCCCTGGAAGGAAGCGCCCCGTGCCCCGTCCCGGTCGCCGCCGCGAGGCGCCGCAGTACCCCGACACCGCCGACATCGACCTGCTGGACGTGCTGCACGCGCTGGCCGACCCGACCCGGATGACCATCGTGCAGACCCTCAGCGCGGAACCCGAACGCGCCTGCGGCACCTTCCCGGTGGACGTCGCGCCGTCCACCCTCAGCCACCACTTCAAGGTGCTGCGCGAGGCGGGCGTGATCCGCCACCGCGAGGAGGCCAACCGCCGGCTGACCACGCTGCGCGCGGCCGACCTGGAGGAGCGCTTCCCGGGCCTGCTGGGTACGGTGGTCGCCGCGTACCGGAACGGCGGCTGAGGGAGGCCGAGTTGGGGAACGACGGGGCATCGGGCGGACGCCGGGGGATCGACACCGGGCCGTGGGACGTGCGGGAGGGCGGTCGGCCGCGGACGGAGCTCGTCGACCTCGGCGGGCTGCTGGTCCCGCTGCTGCCCGGCGAGGAGGTCCAGGTCGGCGTTCCCCGGAACTCCGACCAGGTGGTGTCGGTCACGGTGGTCCGGAACTCCCGGGCCCTGCAACTCCAGGCGTGGCACGCCCAGCGGAGCGGCGCCTGGACGGAGGGCCGGCAGGGGTTCGCGGCGAACGTCCTCGCCATGGGCGGGGAGGCCCGCGAGTGCGCCGGGCCGTACGGAACGGAGCTGCGCTGCGAAGTGCTCGGGGAGCACCTCACCACCGGCCGCCATGTTTGGACGTCCTTCTCGGTGTTCGGCTGCGACGGTCCGGGCTGGACGCTGCGGGCGGTGGCCAGCGGGGTGGGTGCCGACCGGGGCCCGGCGGACTGGGCCTACGCCTTCTTCGCCGGAACGGTGGTGGCGCCGTCCGCCGTGCCGACCGTCGTGCCCGCCTCCCCCGCCGGGTTCGGGGCCTTCCAGCCGGGCCTGCACCTCAAGCCCGTTCTGCTCCGGATGCCCGACGGGCACGTACCCGCCACCACCACCGGCCCGCTCCCCCTCGACGACCGGTGGTGGTGACGGAGCGTCGGGCCGGGCCCGAGCCCGCGACCGGGACGATCACCGGCTGCGGCACCGTGGCCGACCTGCACACGTACCATGTCCTCGCCCGGCCGACGCCGGAGGGCAAGCGGTACCGGAGCAGCCTGGTCGAAGTGCGTGCAGGCGACGGGCGAGGGGTCGAATTCGTGGGGTTCCTTGATGCGGGAGCTTGAGTACAGGCCTGAATGGCACAACGGAAATGCCATCGAGGTCGTGAACTTCTCGCCGATCGATTCGAGCGAGGTGGTCGTCGAATTCCGCTCCAGGGACGACCGCGGGGCCGTGGTGGAGATCCTGGAGGTGTTTCGGCACGAAGGATCGGAGGAGTTGTTCATCCGGCTGGTCGAGGAGTCGGTGAGTACTCGCCTGGTCCTCTGGGCCATCGACGAGGCGGCCCGTCGGCTCTGAGG
>NZ_JBHUWH010000221.1:0-12391 GCF_042670125.1 Kitasatospora sp. NPDC057198
GTACGCCGCCGCCCGGGGCGGCCGGGGCGGGCCGGGCCAGCGGCGGCGGCAACTGCCCGGCCGGGCCCACCAGTCGGGCCGGGACGCCCGGCGTCGGGCCGCACCACGGCGTCCGCAGCCCCGGCGCGCCGTACCGGGCCGCCGGGCCCGCGCTACCGGAACCGGCCGAGGTGCAGGCCGTCTCGCGCCTCGGCCCCGGGGACGCCGGCTCCGACGGGCCCACCCCCAGCAGGGCGGCCACGATCGTCCCGCCCACCAGCACCGTCAGCGCCGCCGCCGCGCCCGTCGCCAGCCCCGTGTGCAGCCGGCTGTCCGCGACCAGCCGGGCCGCGGACGGCAGCCGCGGGCCCGGACAGCCGTGCACCGCCGCCCGGTGCAGCAGGGCCGCCAGCCGCTCCGCGAACTCCGGGTCGTCCGGGTCCGCCCCGACCAGCGCGGGCACCTCCCGGGCCAGTTCGGCCCGCGCCGAGAGCACCCGGCTCGCGGCCGCCGCCGTGCTCGACTCCACCTCCACCGCGACCCGCTCCACCGGCAGGCCCAGCGTGTCGTGCAGCACCAGCGCCCGCCGCCGCGGCCGCGACAGCCGCAGCAGCGCCTTCACCAGCGCCCGGTCCTGGTGGGTCAGCTTCTGCGGCGGCTCGGGCGGCTCCGGGGCGCCCGCCGCGTCGACCACGATCCGCCGCCGCGGCCACCGCAGCAGGTGCGCCCGCCGCGGGCCGCCCCGGTGCCACGGCGACAGCGCCAGGTCGAACGCCTCCCGGCGGACCCGCCCCTCCGGATCCGGGTCCGCCGCCACCTCCTCCCACCGGCGGGCGGCCGACCCCAGCGCCAGGTGCACGCAGTGCGCGGCGCGGTGGCGGTGGCCGGTCAGCAGGAAGGTCTGCTGCACCAGCCGGGCGTGCACCAGGGCGGCGAACTCCCCGAAACCGGCGGGGGCGTCGTCGGCGGCCGGGGCGGCGGGCTGCTGTACGGGCTGTACGGGCTGCGCGGGCTGCTGTGCGGGCTGCGCGGGGTGCGGGGGCTGTGGGGGGCCGACGAACTCGACGGGTGCGGGTGCGGGTGCGGGCTCGGGGCGGGCGGCCGGTGCGGCCGGTGCGGTCGGGGCGAGCGTGGCGACCAGGGCCACGGCCTCCTCGCGGTTGCGGACGCCGAGCTTGCGGACCGCCCGGTCGAGGTGGTTGCGGGCGGTGCCGGGGGCGACGCCCAGGTGCCGGGCCACGGCGCGCAGGTCGTCGCCGGCGGCCAGCCGGGCGAGTGCCCGCGCCTCCTGCGGGGCGAGGCGGCGCAGCAGGTGCTCGGCGTCCGCCCGGGTCCGGGGCGGGGTGCCGGCGGTCCGTTCCGGTTCGGCGGTCGAGGGCGAGGTCACCGATCTCCTCCGTGGCAGGTCCGTCCCGGAAAAAGGCACATGTACTGATAATCCGGGACACGGCGAAGGTTCGCCCGTTGACACCCCTCAACGGGTGGCCTTGGCAGCATGAAGGCCATGACGCAGCTGATGGGCCGTCCGATCCTGGGACTGCCGAGCGACTTGGACAGCCGCTCCACCCTCTCCGACCTGCTCACCGGCGTCCGCACCGCGCTGCTCACCCTGTCCGTGATCGCCGTCCCGGTGTTCGGCCTGTGGGTGCTCGCCCCGTACGGCGACGACACCGCCCAGGACGCGGCCCGGGCCGTCTTCGGACTCTGGCTGCTCGGCCACGGCGCCCCGCTCGCCCGCGGCCCCGGCGCCGCCCCGGTCACCGTCGCACCGCTGCTGCTCACCGCCGTCACCGCCGTGCTGCTCTCCCGCGCCGGACACCGCCAGGCCCGGCGCACCCGGGGGCGCGGATGGATCCGTTGGCGCTCCCCGCTCACGGTGTACGCCGGGTACCTGCTGGTCGCGGCCGCCGCCGTCGCCCAGTGCGCCGACCCGCAGGCGATGCTGCGCTCCCGGGCCGTCGCCGACCTCACCGCCGTCGCCCTGCTCGCCGCCGCCGCGCTCGGCCACGGCCTGTGGAGCGGCCTCGGCCGCCCCGCCCCGCTGCCCCGGCTGCCACTGCCGCCCGCGCTCTGGCCGGACGGCGCCGGGGCCGCCACCGGACGGGCGCTGGCCGGGTGGCTGCTCGCGCTGACCGCCGGCGGCGGGGTGCTGCTCGCCGCCGCGGTGCTGCTCGGCTCCGCCGGACAGCAGGCGCAGCGGCTCGGCGGCGGCGCGGCCGACTGGCTCGGCATGCTGCTCGCCTGCCTGGCCCTGGTGCCCAACGCCCTTGTCTGGTGCACGAGTTACTCCCTCGGTACGGGCTTCGAGGTCGGCACCGGCAGCCATGCCGGACCACTGGGCACCCGGCTCGGCCCCACCCCGGAGTTCCCGCTGCTCGGCCTGCTCCCCGCCGACCGCGGCCCCGACTGGCACCTGCTGGCCTGTGCGGCGCCCGCCGCCGCGGCGATCGCCGCCGCCCTGCTGATCGGCCGCGCCGCCACCCGCTGGACCACCGCGCAGACCGCGGCCGTCACCGCCGCCGCCGCCCTCGCCGCCGCCCCGCCCGCGCTGCTCGCCGCGCACCTGGCCGGCGGCGCCCTCGCCCTCGGCCGGATGTCCGAACTCGGCCCCGTCGCCTGGCAGTTCGCGCTGGCCCAGACCGCCTGGCTGCTTGTCCTCGCGCTGCCGGGGGCGCTGCTGCGGCGCTGGTGGCTCGGCCGCCACGGCGACGGCGCGGGGCCGGTGGTCCGCGCCCGGGTGGGGGCGTACCGGCTGGTGTGCCGACTGGCCGCGTGAATTTCGGGCGGATGGCACATTCAGGGGCGCGGGGAACTGCGCGCAGCGGGAGGTGAACGCCTGCGAGGTCGCGAGGTGGGCGGTGAGTTGCCGTTCCCTCGCGATCTTGCGGTGGGTGCCCGGTTGCCGGCGCAGTTCCCCGCGCCCCCGGATGCGCCGGCGGCGGCGCCGGGTCCGGCGGCTACGCGTCCTTGCGGCGCAGGGTGCGCAGGCCCGCCAGGACCGCGAGTGCTGTCCAGGCGGCCATCAGGAGGAGGCCGGTGGTGTGGCCGTAGTGGGTGCCGGGGGCGTCGGCGAGGCGGAGGGCGTACTGGCCGGCCCGGTCGGGGAGGAACCGGGCGGCCTCGCGGACGCCGGGGACGGCGGCCAGCACGGTGGTGCCGAGGAAGACGGCGGGGGAGAGCAGGCCGAGGGCGGCGGTCTGGTTGCGCAGGACGGTGGTGAGCGCCAGGCACAGGACGAGCAGCAGCGGGTGGTAGAGCACCCCGGCGGCGAGGGCCCGGGCGGTGCCGGGGGCGGACAGGTCCAGGCCGGTGGTGGCGGCGGTCGCGGCGAGTTGGCAGCCCACGGTGACCAGGCCGACGGCCAGGCCCAGGCCGGCCCCGAGCAGCAGCTTGGCGCGGTAGAAGCGCAGCCGGTCCGGGACGGCGGCGAGCGAGGTAGCGAGGGTGCCGGAGGCGTACTCCTGGCCGATCAGCAGGATGCCCAGGCAGGCGATCGCGACCTGGCCGAAGTTCAGCCCGTAGTACAGGCCCTCCATCGGGTCCTCGGTCAGCGAGGTGTCGCTGCCGCCGTACGCGGCCTGGGCGGCCGCCGTGATGCCGGCGCTGAGCGCCACCGCGAGCAGCGGGGCCGCCCACAGCGGGCGCAGCGTGGTGAACTTCGCCCACTCGGCGCGCAGCGGGTGCGTGGTGGGGGCGCTCATGCCGGCACCGCCCGGTACTCGACGGCGTCCGAGGTCATCCGCATGAAGGCTTCCTCCAGGGAGTCGTGGGCGGCGGACAGTTCGATCAGCACCACCCGGTGCTCGGCGGCCAGCGCGCCCAGCCGGCCGGGGTCGGCGTCCGGGACGTCGAAGGAGCCGTCGCCGCGGGGGACCGCGTCCGGGTGGGCGGTGGCGAGCAGGGCGGCGAGCGCGGCCGGGTCGACGGCGCGGACCCGCACCCGGCGGCGGCCGTGCCGGGCGAGGAAGTCGGCGGTGGAGGTGTCGGCGAGCAGCCTGCCCCGGCCGATCACCACCAGGTGGTCGGCGGTGACCGCCATCTCCGCCATCAGGTGCGAGGAGACCAGCACCGCCCGGCCCTCGCCCGCGAGCCGGCGCAGCAGCTCCCGGATCCACCGGATGCCCTCCGCGTCCAGGCCGTTGACCGGCTCGTCCAGCAGCAGCGCGGCCGGGTCGCCGAGCAGGGCGGCGGCGATGCCGAGGCGCTGGCGCATGCCGAGCGAGAACGTCCGGATCCGGTGGCCGGCCGCCCCGGCGAGGCCGACCAGGGCCAGCACCTCGTCGACCCGGCGGGCGGGCAGGCCGTGCGAGGCGGCGATCCAGCGCAGGTGTCCGGCGGCGGTGCGGCCCGGGTGCACGGCCTGGGCGTCCAGCAGGGCGCCCACCCGGCACAGCGGCCGCTCCAGCGCGGCGTAGGGCCGCCCGTCCACCAGCGCCGTCCCGGAGGTCGGCCGGTCCAGCCCCAGCACCATCCGCAGGGTGGTCGACTTCCCGGCGCCGTTCGGGCCCAGGAACCCGGTCACCCGCCCGGGTTCGACCCGGAAGGTCAGGCCGTCGACGACCGTCCGGCCCTCGTACGCCTTGGTCAGCTCGCGGATCTCGATCACGTCGGCTCCCCTCGTCCGCTCGGTGCTCCGAGTCAACCGCGCGGGGCCGGGCGTCCGGATCCCACCTGCGGGGGGACCGCCTCCCTCCCGGGAGGGAGGCGGCGTCCGGGCGGTGCGGGGAGGATGGGCGGATGTTCACTCCGCTGCTGCGCTCCGCCACCTACACCCGGTGGGTGCACCTGATGATCGGGCTGGTGTTCGCCGGGGTGGTGCTGCTGGTCTACCCGGGGACGGAGGGGGTGTCGACCGGGCGGGCGGTGGCGTGGGCGGTGGTGCTGGACGTGCCGCTGCTGTGCCTGGTGGCGCTGGTGCCGGGGGTGCGGCGCGGGGAGGGGGTGCAGGCGCGGCTGCTGCTGGCGCCCGCGCGGGAGGAGGAGATCGGGGTCGCGCCGTCGGCGGGCTGGGTGGACCGGGGGCGGACGGCGTGCTGGCTGGTGGCCCGGGTCGGGCTGGGGGTGCTGCTCGGGGTGGTGACGGTGGCGGCGGTCCGGGTGGTGGTGCGGTGGCCGCTGTCGGTGCTGCCGGTGGCCTTCGCCCTGCTCTGGCTGGTGGTGTACGCGGGGAGGCTGCAACTCGCGCTGGCGGTACGGCTGTTGGGACCGTCGGGGGCGGAGCGGCTGGCGGCCGCCGAGGCTCGGGCCGAGCGCCTGCTCGAACGCAACCGGCTGGCCCGGGAGCTGCACGACTCGATCGGGCACGCGCTGACGGTGACGGTGGTGCAGGCGGGCGCGGCCCGCGAGGTGGCCGATCCGGCCTTCCGGGAACGGGCGCTGGAGGCGATCGAGACCACCGGGCGCCGGGCGCTGGACGACCTGGAACGGATGCTGGTGCTGCTGCGCGAGGCCCCGGACGCCGCCGCCACCGAACGGCCCGGCCTGGACCGCGCCCCCGAACTGTTCGCCGCCGCGACCGCCGCCGGCAGCCCGGTCGACGCCCGACTCGACGTCGAGGCGGCCGAGTTGCCCGGCGTGCTGTCCCGGGAGGCGTACCGGATCCTCCAGGAGGGCGTCACCAACGCGCTGCGGCACGCCCCCGGTGCGCCGATCCTGGTCCGGGGCCGGGTGGAGGCAGGGGTGTTGGAGCTGTCCTGCCGCAACCCGCGCACCGGGAAGGGCAGTTCGCGCCGGGGCGGCGGCAAGGGCCTGCGCGGGGTGCGGGAGCGGGCGGTGCTGCTCGGCGGCGAGTGCGAGGCGGGAGCCGACGGGGCGGTCGGGACCGACGGGGCGGACTGGCTGCTGCGGGTGCGGCTGCCGCTACGGTTGGGCCGGTGAGCGTGATCAAGGTGCTGCTGGTCGACGACGAGGAACTGATCCGCTTCGGCCTGCGCGCCGTCCTGGACGCCCAGCCGGACCTGGAGGTGGTCGGCGAGGCCGCCGACGGCGCCGAGGCGCTCGCCCTGGCCCGCTCGCTGCGCCCCGACGTGGTGCTGATGGACGTCCGGATGCCCGGCCTGGACGGCCTGGCCGCCACCCGGGCGATCCTGCGCGACGCCGACCGCGGCACCGACCGCGACGCCGGCCGGGGCGCCGGCCGGGGCACCGACCGCGGTGCCGACCGGCCGCCGAGGATCCTGGTGGTGACCACCTTCGAGGCCGACGACTACGTGTACGAGGCGCTGCGCGCGGGCGCCGACGGCTTCCTGCTCAAGCGCTCCCGCCCCGCCGAGGTCGTCCAGGCGGTGCGGCTGGCCGCAGCGGGGGAGACGCTGCTGTTCCCGGCCGCGATCCGCCGGCTCGCCGCCGCCCGGGGCGGACCGGGGGCCGACGGCGGCGCGGTGGTCCGGGCGGGCCTGACCGGACGGGAGGGCGAGGTGCTGCGCCTGATGGCCCGGGGCCTGTCCAACGCGGAGATCGGCGCCCAACTGCACCTGGGCGTGCAGACCGTGAAGACGCACGTCAGCGCGGTGCTCGGCAAGCTCGGCGCCCGGGACCGCACCCAGGCGGTGATCGCCGCCTACGAGTCCGGCTTCGTCACCCCCGACCGCTGAGCCCGGCAGGACCGGCCGGACGGGGCTCAGTCCTCGGCGACGTCGTACAGGTTGCTCAGCCAGTCCGGGACGTCGTGCTCCTGGGCGCAGCTGTGGGCGGCCTCCTGGGTGACGGCGCTGTTGCGGCAGCTCAGGTAGTCGCGGTAGGCGAACTGGATGCCGAAGACGCCGAGCGAGACCACCAGGGCGAGGCCGCCGGTCAGCAGGGCGCTGAGGGCGGCGGGGACCTGGGGGCGGACGGGGCGGGGGGAGAACGGGTCGGCGGCGGGCTCGGCGGGGGTGCGCAGGACGGTGACGGCGTACCAGACGGCGAGCAGGGAGAGCGGGAAGGCCAGCCAGTACAGCCCGAACAGCACCGCGAGCAGCGCGGCGAAGCCGGAGAGCAGGGCGTTGCGGGCGGTGCGGTGGGCCGGGTCGGCCGGGTCGAGCTTGGGCGGGCCGGGCTGCTGCGGGCCGGGCTGCTCGGGGCGGCGGCCCCACGGCGGCGGCTGCGGGCGGTCCTCCTCGGGCCGGCCGTCCGGTCGCTGCCCGTCCGGTCGCGGGCCGTCCGGTCGCGGGCCGGACGGCTGCCGGTCGGACGCCGGCGGCTGCGGGGTGCGGGGGCGCCAGGGCTGGTCGGGCGCGCCGGGCGGAGGGGGCGCGAAGGGGTTGCGCTCGCCGCTGTCCTCGCCGCTGCTCATATGGTCTCGGCCGTTTCTGCTCGTCGGATGGCCGGCCCCGTCGGTGGGGGAGTGGGCGGCCCGGGACAATGATCCCCCAGCCCGTTCCCGGCCGTACGGCACCCTGCCGGATCGGTGCCCCGGAGGCGACGGGTCGGCCGGGAGATCCCCGTCTCAACTACGCGCGTAGCGTGGCCGGGCGGTTACGGGCGGCCTCCCACCAGCCGTTATCGTGGTGACGGTCGGCAGCACCCGACGGTTCCCGGGGCCCGCAGCGCCGCGGCCGCCCGGCGACCCGCCGCCGTCGCTCCCGACCTGCCGCCGCCCGTAGTGGCCCCACCGACGGTGGACGTACCAGCGGGCGACAACCCGACGTACGGAGAATCGCGCCGTGGCTGCCGCTGACGCCCAAGTGTTCCCGCCCCGTACCCCCGGACCGGCCCGGCTGGTGGTGCTGGTCTCCGGCTCCGGCACCAACCTCCAGGCGCTGATCGACGCCGCCGCCGACCCCGGTTACGGCGCGCAGATCGTCGCGGTGGGCGCCGACCGGGACGGCATCGCGGGCATCGAGCGGGCCGAGAAGGCCGGCGTCCCGGTCTTCGTCGAGCGGATCAAGGACCACGCCGACCGGGCCGCCTGGGACGCCGCACTGACCGCCGCCGTCGCCGCCCACGAGCCGGACCTGGTGGTCACCGCCGGGTTCATGAAGATCCTCGGCCCCGCGTTCGTCGCCGCCTTCGCCGGACGCACCGTCAACACCCACCCCGCGCTGCTGCCCGCCTTCCCCGGGGCGCACGGCGTGCCCGACGCGCTGGCGTACGGGGTGAAGGTCACCGGCTGCACCGTGCACCTGGTGGACGCCGGGGTCGACACCGGGCCGATCATCGCCCAGGGCGTGGTGCAGGTCGAGGACGCCGACCACGCCGACGGCGGCGAGGCGCTGCACGAGCGCATCAAGACTGTCGAGCGCAAGCTGCTCGTCGAGGTCGTGGGCCGGCTGGCCCGCGAAGGACACCGCATCGAAGACCGAAAGGTATGGATCCCGGCATGAGCGCCGCTTCCTCCGGTAACGCCCCCGTCTCCGAGAATGTGCGCCCGATCCGGCGCGCGCTGATCAGCGTCTACGACAAGACCGGGCTGGAGGAGCTGGCCCAGGGGCTGCACGCCGCCGGGGTCGCCATCGTCTCCACCGGCTCCACCGCCGGGAGGATCGCCGCCGCGGGCGTCCCGGTCACCGAGGTCTCCGAGCTGACCGGCTTCCCCGAGTGCCTGGACGGCCGGGTCAAGACCCTGCACCCGCGGGTGCACGCCGGCGTGCTGGCCGACCTGCGCCTGGAGTCGCACCGCGCGCAGCTCGCCGAGCTGGGCGTCGAGCCGTTCGACCTGGTCGTGGTGAACCTGTACCCGTTCACCGCCACCGTCGCCTCCGGCGCCACCCCGGACGAGTGCGTCGAGCAGATCGACATCGGCGGCCCGTCCATGGTCCGCGCCGCCGCGAAGAACCACCCCTCGGTGGCCGTCGTGGTCGACCCGGCCCGCTACACGGACGTGCTGACCGCCGTGCGGGGCGGCGGCTTCGACCTGCTGACCCGCAAGCGCCTGGCGGGTGCCGCGTTCGCGCACACCGCCGCGTACGACGTCGCGGTGGCGGGCTGGTTCGAGGAGTCGGGCTACACCGGGTCCGAGGCCGCGTTCCCGTCCTTCCTCGGCGCCACCTGGGAGCTCGGCAACGTCCTGCGCTACGGCGAGAACCCGCACCAGCAGGCCGCCCTCTACACCGACGGCACCGGCGGCCTGGCCGGCGCCGAGCAGCTGCAGGGCAAGGAGATGTCCTACAACAACTACGTGGACACCGACGCGGCCCGCCGCGCCGCGTACGACCACGAGGGCCCGGCCGTCGCCATCATCAAGCACGCCAACCCGTGCGGCATCGGCACCGGCGCGGACGTCGCCGAGGCGCACCGCAAGGCCCACGCCTGCGACCCGGTCTCCGCGTACGGCGGCGTGATCGCCGTCAACCGCCCGGTGAGCGTCGAGCTGGCCGAGCAGATCGCCCCGATCTTCACCGAGGTCGTCGTGGCCCCCGGCTACGAGGACGGCGCCCTGGAGGTGCTGGCCAAGAAGAAGAACCTGCGGGTGCTGCGCGCCCCCGGGGCCCCCGCCGACGCGCTGGAGTCGCGCCGGATCTCCGGCGGCCTGCTGCTCCAGCAGGTCGACCGGGTCGACGCGGCCGGCGACGACCCGTCCACCTGGACGCTGGCCACCGGCGCGGCGCTGTCCGCCGACGAGCTGGCCGAACTGTCCTTCGCCTGGCGGGCCTGCCGGGCCGTCAAGTCCAACGCGATCCTGCTCGCCAAGGACGGCGCCTCGGTCGGCGTCGGCATGGGCCAGGTCAACCGGGTCGACTCCTGCAAGCTCGCCGTCGAGCGGGCCGGCGAGCGCGCCCAGGGCTCCTACGCCGCCTCCGACGCGTTCTTCCCGTTCGCCGACGGCCTGGAGATCCTGCTCGCCGCGGGCGTCAAGGCCGTGGTGCAGCCCGGCGGTTCGATCCGCGACGAAGAGGTGGTCGCGGCCGCCGAGAAGGCCGGCGTGACCATGTACCTCACCGGGACCCGGCACTTCTTCCACTGACCGCGAGGGCCGGTGGACGCCGAGGGCCCCGCACCCCAGGAACTCCTGGCGTGCGGGGCCCTCGGGCGTCCGCGGCTACTTCTTGATCACGACAGTGCCGGCCGCACGGTCGTGCCAGCCCTGCAGCTTGCCGGAGTTGTCGAAGAACGGCGACAGGTAGACCAGCAGGGTGCCGAGGTAGCAGAACACCGCGCCCACCACCGGCAGGATGTAGCGCAGGAAGCCCGCGCCCAGGCCGGGGTTCTGGCCGTTGGTCTCCCGGACCACCCGCAGGCCCAGGGCCATCTTGCCGACCGTGGCGCCCGCCAGGCCGACCAGCAGCCACTCGTAGACCAGCAGGAACACGGCGATCACCGCGAGCATGGTGAGCGCCGTGATGACGATGTTGGTGCCCGCGTCGTTGACGCACGACTGGTAGTCCGCGCTGGTCGGATCGCACTTGTCCTCGGCGTTGTTGGCCAGGCCCACCATGCCGGCCAGGCCCGCCGCCATGGCGATCCCCAGGACCACCGACATGACGATGCCGTCCAGCAGCCGGGCCAGGAAGCGCTGGCCCATGGTCGCGATCCGCACCGTGCCCAGGTGCGGGATGTTGATGTAGCCGTTGTTGGCCTGGATGGTGCCCGGCATCTGCGGGTAGCCGTACCCGGCCTGCGGCGGCACCTGCTGCGGGTAGCCGTAGTTCGCCTGCTGCGGCGCCTGCTGCGGGTAGCCGTAGCCCGCCGCCGGCGGGGCCTGCTGCGGGTAGCCGTAGCCGGGCGGCGGGGGCTGCTGGCCGTACGGGTTGTTCGGGTCGGGCGGGTAGCTCATCGATGCCTCCGGGCAGGAAGGAACGGGGGACGGGACGGAAAAAGGACAGGGGACGGGGGGAGGGGAGGGCGGCGGGGCGGCCCGCTCAGAACCGCAACGGGCCGAGCCGGACCACCTCCCAGGCCCAGGCCGACACCAGGGCGGCCCCCGCCAGCAGGGTGCGCCCCCGGTACGACAGCGACCGCAGGCGGCCCGCACCGAGCGGCCCGCACACCAGCGCCACCGCGGCCAGCACCGCCACCGGGTTCGCCAGCAGTGCCGCCCCCCAGTGGCCGCGGCCCGCCTCGATGAACACCGTGGTGCTGCCGCACAGCGGACACGGCACGCCGGTCAGCAGCCGCAGCGGGCACAGCACCCCCGGGTCGTGCACGTCGTACACCGCGGCCACCCCGGCCGCCGCTCCGGCGACCAGCGAGGCCCGCAGTACGACCCGCAGCACCGACCCCGGCAGCGACCCGGCCGACCGCCGCCAACGGGTCGTCGGCGCCACCGCCCCGGGCGGCCCCGGTCGGCTCGGTTCGCTCACGGTCGTTCTTCCCCCGGCTGTCCTGCCCCACCGGCGACGGCCCGTCACCAGGACCCGGTACGGCGGGGATCGTCCGGACATCGTCGTCCGTACCACGCCGCGCTGTCCAGCGTCGGCCGGAAGCCGGACCGGACCGTGGCACAACCGCGACGCGACCGGTACGCTCCGTGGCCCCGCGCCCACCGGCCGTGGACCCGCGCGGCGCGCCGGTCCGGCAGGCGGTCCGGCGGCGCGGCCCGCACCCCCGATCCGGGAGAATGGGGGGCATGACTGCCCAGATTCTCGATGGCAAGGCCACCGCGGCCGCGATCAAGTCCGAACTCGCCGTCCGCGTGGCGGCCCTCAAGGAGCGGGGCATCGTCCCCGGCCTCGGCACCGTCCTGGTCGGCGACGACCCGGGCAGCCGGTGGTACGTCAACGGCAAGCACCGGGACTGCGCCGAGATCGGCATCGCCTCCATCCAGCGCGAACTGCCGGAGACCGCCACCCAGGAGGACGTCGAGAACGTCGTCCGCGAGCTCAACGCCGACCCGTCCTGCACCGGCTACATCGTCCAACTGCCGCTCCCCAAGGGCCTGGACCAGAACCGCGTGCTCGAACTCATGGACCCGGACAAGGACGCCGACGGCCTGCACCCGACCTCGCTCGGCCGCCTCGTCCTCGGCATCGACGGCCCGCTGCCCTGCACCCCGCTCGGCATCGTCGAACTGCTCCGCCGGCACGACGTCGCCATCGACGGCGCCGAGGTCGTCGTGGTCGGCCGCGGCATCACCGTCGGCCGCTCGATCGGCCTGCTGCTCACCCGCCGCAGCGAGAACGCCACCGTGACGCTCTGCCACACCGGCACCCGCGACCTCGCCGCGCACCTGAAGAACGCCGACATCATCGTCGCCGCGGCCGGCGTCCCGCACCTGGTCAAGCCCGAGGACGTCAAGCCCGGCGCGGCGATCCTCGACGTGGGCGTCTCCCGCAGCGAGGGCAAGATCGTCGGCGACGTGCACCCCGGTGCCGCCGAGGTGGCCGGCTGGATCTCCCCCAACCCCGGCGGCGTCGGCCCGATGACCCGCGCCATGCTCCTCAACAACATCGTCGAGGCGGCCGAGCGCCGCGCCGGCGTCTGACACCGGGGTCCGGCGTCACGCGGCGCGGCCGCCGCCGTCCTCCCGTCACCACCCGGGGCACCATGCCCCCCG
>NZ_JBHUWH010000222.1:0-12272 GCF_042670125.1 Kitasatospora sp. NPDC057198
GCCCTTCGCGTGCCGCGACTACTCCGCGAGGGTGAAAAACCGGCGGGCGCTGGTACTCCCGCCCCCGCCGGGGCCGTTTGACCCTCCGGTGGTTCGTCGGCGAAAGGGCATCCGGATGGCACGGGTTCACCGGGCGGTGCTGCTGCGGGCGCTGGCGGCCGGTCTGGCGCTGGCCGCCGCGCTGGTCGGGAGCGGGGGCGTGGAGCGGGAGTTGGCCCGCCGGGGGGCGGAGCGGGCGGTGCTGTGCCAGCAGTCGGAGGCGGGCTGCGACGTGCCGGGACGATGATCCGGAAAATCGGACGTATGACCGCTTAAGGTCGCTCATACGGCGTAATTCGCCAATGTGGAGGAACCACCCGTCGTCCCCTACGGTTCATCAGGCAGGAAACGGTGGAGCGCGTCCGAGGGGGAACTGATGGCCAGTCAGCAGGCCGACCGGGGCCGGGTGAGCGGGCTGCGCCGGGCGGTGGACGGCACGGCGGCCGAGTGGTTCGGGCTGGCGGTGCGGCTGGGCCTGGCGGTGGTGTGGGGCTGGGCGGGGCTGGCGAAGGTCTCCGACCCGGCGGAGGCGGCGCAGGCGGTGCGGGCGTACGAGATCCTGCCCGAGTCGCTGGTGAAACCGGTCGGCTGGGGGCTGCCGTTCCTGGAGCTGGCGCTGGCCCTGCTGCTGGTGCTCGGCCTCGGGACCAGGATCGTCGCGGCCGTCTCGGCCGTGCTGCTGCTGGTGTTCATCGCCGGCATCTCCTCCGCCTGGGCGCGCGGCATCTCGATCGACTGCGGCTGCTTCGGCGGCGGCGGCGCGGTGGACGAGTCGCAGACCAAGTACTTGCAGGAGATCCTGCGCGACACCGGGTTCCTGCTGCTGTCGGCGTGGCTCGTCTACCGCCCCCGGACGAAGCTCTCGCTGGACGCCTGGCTGGCCGCCTGAGCCGCCCGCCGCCCCCGACGACCCCGACCACTGGACTGGCAAGAGCACCCCATGAGCGAGAAGAACCGAGAAGGCAAGCGCAACGCCCGGGACAAGATGAAGGAGGCCCGGGCCGCCGAGGAGGCCAAGGCGCGGCGGACCAAGAAGCTGGCGGTCGGCGGCGTGGTGGTCGCGGTGATCGCGGCCGCGGTGGTGATCGGCGTGGTGGTGCAGAACCAGCGCTCCAAGCCGGAGACCCCCACCGCGGCCCCGGCCGGGACGGTCGGGGACAAGAACCTGGTGATCCCGGTCGGCGCCGCCGACGCCCCGTCCACGCTGACGGTCTACGAGGACCCGCGCTGCCCGGCCTGCGGCAGCTTCGAGCGGAGCTTCTCGCCGACCGTCGACCAGTTGGAGGACGCCGGCAAGATCGTCGTCAACTACCACATCGTCTCGTTCATCGACCGCTCGCTGGGCGGCAGCGGCTCCAAGTACGGCGCCAACGCGCTGGGCTGCGCGCAGAACGCCGGGCACTTCCGCGACTACCACGACGTGCTCTACCGCAACCAGCCGGAGGAGACCGAGGACTCCTTCGGCAGCAAGCAGACCCTGATCGACCTGGCCAAGCAGGTCCCCGGGCTGGACACGCCGGAGTTCCGGAGCTGCGTCAACGACAACGAGTTCGCCGGCTGGGTCTCCGCGGTGCAGCAGGACTTCGACAAGTCCAGCTACAAGTCGACCCCGACGGTGCTGCTGAACGGCGAGGCGGTCTACCCGAAGAAGGGCGACGAGCAGATCAGCCCGGAGAACCTGGTGAAGTGGGTGGACGCGGCCAACCAGGGCAAGCAGCTCGGCAGCACCGGCTCCCACGGGCAGAGCCCGGCGCCGACCTCCACCGCCGCCGAGTCCGACACCCCGCCCTCGCCCTGACCGGCCGGGGCCGCGTGACGCTACCGTGACCCGCTCCGGTACCGGTGGTGCCGGTGGGACACGGTAGCGTCGACAGTGCCATGGATCTCGCATACATTCCGAGCCCGTCGCGGGGCGTCCTCAACCTGGGGCCCATCCCGCTGCGCGCCTACGCCTTTTGCATCATCATCGGTGTCGTCGTGGCCGTGTGGCTCGGCAGCAAGCGGTGGGTCGCCCGCGGCGGCGGCCGCCACACGGTCGGCGACATCGCGGTCTGGGCGGTGCCGTTCGGCCTGGTCGGCGGTCGGCTGTACCACGTCATCACCGACAACCAGCTGTACTTCGGCGAGGGCAAGCACCCGATCGACGCGCTGAAGATCTGGGAGGGCGGCCTCGGCATCTGGGGCGCCATCGCCCTCGGCGCGGTCGGCGCCTGGATCGGCGCCCGCCGCCGCGGCGTCCCGCTGCCCGCCTACGCCGACGCGATCGCCCCCGGCATCGTGCTCGCCCAGGCGTGCGGCCGCTGGGGCAACTGGTTCAACCAGGAGCTCTACGGCCGGCCGACCACCCTGCCCTGGGGCCTGAAGATCGACAAGACGCTGGCCGACGGCACCGTCGTCCAGGGCGTCTACCACCCCACCTTCCTGTACGAGTCGATCTGGTGCGTGCTGGTCGCCGTCCTGGTGATCTGGGCCGACCGGCGCTTCACCCTCGGCCACGGCCGGGCCTTCTGGCTGTACGTGGCGGCCTACACCTTCGGCCGGTTCTGGACCGAGTGGCTGCGGATCGACGAGGCGCACCGCTTCTTCGGCCTGCGCCTGAACGACTGGACCGCGATCCTGGTCTTCCTCGGCGCGATCGCCGCCTTCGTGATCTCCGCCAAGCTCCGCCCCGGCCGCGAGGACCCGGACTCGATCGACCCGCAGGCCACCGAGGAGCGCGCCGCGGCCGTGGCCGCCGCGGAGGACGCCGGGACCGCCGACGCTGCTGACGCCGCCGGCGCCGCCGACGCCGCCGGGCCGGAGCAGCCGCGGGACGGCGCCCCGGCCGCGGGGAAGGACACCCGGAAGTCCTCCTGAGCGAAGCCGCTCGACCCCGTCGGGGCCGCCACCGCCGAGATCGGCGGGGGCGGCCCCAACTGCCTTTGGGCAGGCTTACTTTGCTGGAAAACGGCAGGTCGGTCCGGGTACGTTCGAGGGGCACCGGCAAGCCCGGCCGGAGCGCGGCCCGGGGGTTCCGCCGTGCCCGGAAGGGGAGCCGCCAGCATGAGCACCATCACCGCCGAACCGCAGGCCGACGACCCGCAGCACCGGATACCCGAGGCCGACCACCACCGGGACGTCAACGGCGGCTGGCTGCGCCCGGCCGTGTTCGGCGCGATGGACGGCCTGGTGTCGAACTTCGCGCTGATGACCGGCGTGGTCGGCGGCGCCGCCGACCCGAGCACCGTGGTGCTCACCGGCCTGGCCGGCCTGGCGGCGGGCGCGTTCTCGATGGCGGCCGGCGAGTACACCTCGGTGGCCTCCCAGCGCGAGCTGGTGGAGGCCGAGCTGGAGGCCGAGCGGATCGAGCTGCGCCGCAACCCGCAGGGCGAGCTGGCCGAGCTGGCCCAGTTGTACGTGGCCCGCGGCGTCGACCCGGAGCTGGCCCACGAGGTGGCCCGGCAGCTGTCCGCCGACCCGGACACCACGCTGGCCGTGCACGCCCGCGAGGAGCTGGGCGTCGACCCGGAGGACCTGCCCTCGCCGCTGGTGGCCGCCCTCTCCTCGTTCGGCTGCTTCGCGCTCGGCGCGCTGCTGCCGGTGCTGCCCTACCTGCTCGGCGCGACCGCGCTGTGGCCGGCCGCGCTGCTGGCGGTGCTCGGCCTGTTCGGCTGCGGCGCGGTGGTGGCCCGGGTGACGGCCCGCAGCTGGTGGTTCTCCGGCCTGCGGCAGCTGGTGCTGGGCGGGGCCGCCGCGGGCCTCACCTACCTGCTGGGGCGGCTGATCGGCGGGGCCGTCGGCTGACCGTTCACCCGGAAAGCCTTGTACGAAAATCCAGACCTCTGTATAGTTATGCCATGGAACGCGTGATGTTCCGCACATGGGCCTGAGCCTGCGCCTTGCCCTAGTCTCGACATCCGGCTGTCGACCCCCGGAATCAAAAGCGGGGGCGGCGTCGACTTCGAAGAATCCCAGGTGGGGCCCGGGTGACGCGTGTGGCGAGGGCGTTTCGCCCCTGTTTCGCGCCCTTCGGCCCAGGGCACACTGGAGGGAGCGCGCGACGCTGCGCCTTCCCCCCATCTGCCCCCTGACCTGGGAATCAGTCCGGGATGTGGACGCAGGAATCCACTTCCCGGTACAGGCGGCATCATGTAACCTGCACCGACAAATCGCATCAGGGCCAACGTCGTCCCTTTGCATGAAGCAACTGTTTACGACGACGGGAGAGCCGATGCTGTCTGCATCCATGCACCCCGGCAACGAGGACGCCAAGGCCACCGGCCCCTACGCCCTCGTCCCGGACGCGCGTCCCCAGGCCCAGGGTCTCTACGACCCGCGCAACGAGCACGACGCGTGCGGTGTCGGCTTCGTGGCCACGCTGACCGGCATCGCCGACCACAAGATCGTCGAGCAGGCGCTGACCGTCCTGCGCAACCTGGAGCACCGCGGCGCCACCGGCGCCGAGCCGGACTCCGGTGACGGCGCGGGCATCCTGACCCAGGTCCCGGACGCGTTCCTGCGTGCGAACACCGACTTCGAGCTCCCCGCCGCCGGCTCCTACGCCGTCGGCATCGCCTTCCTCCCGGACGCCGACGAGGAGGCCGCCGCCGCGGCCACCCGGATCGAGGTCATCGCCGCCGAGGAGGGCCTGACCGTTCTCGGCTGGCGCGACGTCCCGGTCACCCCCGACCTGCTGGGCGCCACCGCCCGCTCGGTCATGCCGCGCTTCCGGCAGATCTTCGTCACGCACCCGGACCGCACCGGCATCGCGCTGGACCGGGTCGCCTTCGTGCTGCGCAAGCGCGCCGAGCGCGAGGCCGGGGTGTACTTCCCCTCGCTCTCCGCCCGCACCCTGGTCTACAAGGGCATGCTGACCACCGGCCAGCTGGAGCCCTTCTTCCCCGACCTGTCGGACCGGCTCTACGCCTCCGCGATCGGCCTGGTGCACTCGCGCTTCTCCACCAACACCTTCCCGAGCTGGCCGCTCGCCCACCCGTACCGCTTCGTCGCGCACAACGGCGAGATCAACACGGTCAAGGGCAACCGCAACTGGATGACCGCCCGGGAGTCCCAGCTCGCCACCGACCTGATCCCCGGCGACCTGGACCGGATCTTCCCGATCTGCACCCCGGACCACTCCGACTCGGCGTCCTTCGACGAGGTCCTGGAGCTGCTCCACCTCGGCGGCCGCTCGCTGCCGCACTCGGTGCTGATGATGATCCCGGAGGCGTGGGAGAACCACGCCACCATGGACCCGGCCCGCCGCGCGTTCTACCAGTACCACTCCAACCTGATGGAGCCCTGGGACGGCCCGGCCTGCGTCACCTTCACCGACGGCACCCAGATCGGCGCCGTCCTGGACCGCAACGGCCTGCGCCCGGCCCGGTACTGGATCACCGAGGACGGCCTGGTCGTGCTCTCCTCCGAGGTCGGCGTGCTCGACATCGACCAGGAGAAGGTCGCCAGGAAGGGCCGCCTGCAGCCCGGCCGGATGTTCCTGATCGACACCGCCGAGCACCGCATCGTCGAGGACGAGGAGATCAAGGCCGCCCTCGCCGCCGAGCACCCCTACGAGGAGTGGGTCGCCGCCGGGCAGATCCAGCTCGCCAAGCTCCCCGAGCGCGAGCACATCGCCCACACCCACGCCTCCGTCACCCGCCGCCAGCAGACCTTCGGCTACACCGAGGAGGAGCTGCGGGTCATCCTCGCGCCGATGGCCAAGTCCGGCGGCGAGGCGCTCGGCTCGATGGGCACCGACTCGCCGATCGCCGCGCTCAGCGAGAAGCCGCGCCTGCTGTTCGACTACTTCACCCAGCTGTTCGCCCAGGTCACCAACCCGCCGCTGGACGCGATCCGCGAAGAGCTGGTCACCTCGCTGCACAGCAACCTCGGCCCCGAGGGCAACCTGCTGGACGCCACCCCGGCGCACTGCCGCTCGGTCGGCATCACCTTCCCGGTGATCGACAACGACGAGCTGGCCAAGCTCGTCCACGTCAACGCCGACGGCGACCAGCCCGGCCTGAAGGCCGTCACGCTCTCCGGCCTGTACAAGGTCGCGGCCGGCGGCCAGGGCCTGGCGGCCCGCCTCGCCGAGATCGCCGCCGAGGCCGACGCCGCGATCGCCGACGGCGCCCGGATCGTCGTCCTCTCCGACCGGCACTCCGACGCCGAGCACGCGCCGATCCCGTCGCTGCTGCTCACCTCGGCCATCCACCACCACCTGATCCGCACCAAGCAGCGCACCCAGGTGTCGCTGCTGGTCGAGGCCGGCGACGTCCGCGAGGTGCACCACGTCGCGCTGCTGGTCGGCTACGGCGCCGGCGCGGTCAACCCGTACCTGGCGATGGAGTCCGTCGAGGACCTCGTCCAGCAGGGCGTCTTCGTCCAGGGCATCGAGCCCGAGAAGGCGATCCGGAACCTGATCTACGCGCTCGGCAAGGGCGTCCTGAAGGTGATGTCCAAGATGGGCATCTCCACCGTCGCCTCCTACCGCGGCGCGCAGGTCTTCGAGGCCATCGGCCTCTCCCAGCAGCTGGTGGACGCCTACTTCGCGGGCACCACCACCAAGCTCGGCGGCATCGGCCTGGACGAGATCGCCAAGGAGACCGCCGCCCGCCACGCCAAGGCGTACCCGGCCTCCGGCATCACCGCCGCGCACCGCGCGCTGGAGATCGGCGGCGAGTACCAGTGGCGCCGCGAGGGCGAGCCGCACCTGTTCGACCCGGAGACGGTCTTCCGCCTCCAGCACTCCACCCGCACCAAGCGCTACGACGTCTTCAAGCAGTACACGGACCGGGTCAACTCCCAGTCCGAGCGCCTGATGACGCTGCGCGGCCTGTTCCAGCTGGACGCCCTCGGCCGGACCCCGATCCCCGTCGACGAGGTCGAGCCGGTCTCCGAGATCGTCAAGCGGTTCTCCACCGGCGCGATGTCCTACGGCTCCATCTCGATGGAGGCGCACGAGACCCTCGCGATCGCGATGAACCGGCTCGGCGGCAAGTCCAACACCGGCGAGGGCGGCGAGGACCCGGAGCGCCTGTACGACCCGGCCCGCCGCTCGGCGATCAAGCAGGTCGCCTCCGGCCGGTTCGGCGTCACCTCCGAGTACCTGGTCAACGCCGACGACATCCAGATCAAGATGGCCCAGGGCGCCAAGCCCGGCGAGGGCGGCCAGCTGCCCGGCCACAAGGTCTACCCGTGGGTGGCCAGGACCCGGCACTCGACCCCGGGCGTCGGCCTGATCTCCCCGCCGCCGCACCACGACATCTACTCCATCGAGGACCTCGCCCAGCTGATCCACGACCTCAAGAACGCCAACCCCGAGGCCCGCGTCCACGTGAAGCTGGTCTCCGAGGTCGGCGTGGGCACGGTCGCGGCCGGCGTCTCCAAGGCGCACGCGGACGTGGTGCTGATCTCCGGCCACGACGGCGGCACCGGCGCCTCCCCGCTCACCTCGCTCAAGCACGCGGGCGGCCCCTGGGAGCTCGGCCTCGCCGAGACCCAGCAGACCCTGCTGCTCAACGGCCTGCGCGACCGCATCGTCGTGCAGACCGACGGCCAGCTCAAGACCGGCCGCGACGTCGTCATCGCCGCCCTGCTGGGCGCCGAGGAGTTCGGCTTCGCGACCGCCCCGCTGGTGGTCTCCGGCTGCATCATGATGCGGGTCTGCCACCTGGACACCTGCCCGGTCGGCGTCGCCACCCAGAACCCGGTGCTGCGCGACCGGTTCTCCGGCAAGCCCGAGTTCGTGGTCAACTTCTTCGAGTTCATCGCCGAGGAGGTCCGCGAGATCCTCGCCGAGCTCGGCTTCCGCTCGATCGAGGAGGCCGTCGGCCACGCCGAGCACATCAACGCCCAGGCCGCCATCGACCACTGGAAGGCCGCCGGGCTCGACCTGGCCCCGCTGTTCCACGTCCCGGCGCTGCCCGAGGGCGCGGCCCTGCACAACACCACCGGCCAGGACCACGCGCTCGACAAGGCGCTCGACAACCAGCTCATCGAGCTGGCCCAGGACGCCCTGGAGCGCGGCGAGGCCGTCCGCATCCAGCTGCCGATCCGCAACGTCAACCGCACCGTCGGCACCATGCTCGGCCACCAGGTCACCAAGAAGTACCGCGGCGAGGGCCTGCCCGAGGGCACCATCGACGTGACCTTCACCGGCTCGGCCGGCCAGTCCTTCGGCGCCTTCGTCCCCAAGGGCGTCACGCTGCGCCTGGAGGGCGACGCCAACGACTACGTCGGTAAGGGCCTGTCCGGCGGCGTGCTCGTGGTCCGTCCCGCCCGGGACGCCGCCGCGATCGGCGCCGACGCGCAGAACCACGTCATCGCCGGCAACACCATCGGCTACGGCGCCACCTCCGGCCGCATCCACCTGCGCGGCAAGGCCGGCGAGCGCTTCGCCGTCCGCAACTCCGGTGCCACCCTGGTGGTCGAGGGCGTGGGCGACCACGGCCTGGAGTACATGACCGGCGGCCGGGTGGTCATCCTCGGCGAGACCGGCCGCAACCTGGCGGCGGGCATGTCCGGCGGCATCGCCTACGTGCTCGACCTGCGTCCGGCCAACGTCAACAGCGGCATGGTGGGCATCGAGGCCCCCAGCGCCGCCGACCGGGAATGGCTGCGCGAGACCGTCCAGCAGCACTACGAGGAGACCGGCTCCACCGTCGCCGCCGAACTCCTGGCCGACTGGGGCAGCGGGGTCTCCCGCTTCTCCAAGATCATGCCCACCGACTACAAGGCTGTGCTCGCCGCCAAGGACGCCGCTGAGCGCGATGGCCTCTCCGAGGTGGAGACCACTCGCAAGATGATGGAGGCGGCAAATGGCTGACCCCAAGGGCTTCCTGACCACGCCCAAGCAGCTGGCGGAGCGCCGTCCGGTGGACGTCCGGCTCCGCGACTGGAACGAGGTCTACGTCGAGCGCAGCCTCCTTCCGATCATCAGCAAGCAGGCCGGCCGCTGCATGGACTGCGGCATCCCGTTCTGCCACAACGGCTGCCCGCTCGGGAACCTGATCCCCGAGTGGAACGACCTCGCCTACCGGGACGACTGGTCCGGCGCGATCGAGCGGCTGCACGCCACCAACAACTTCCCGGAGTTCACCGGCCGCCTGTGCCCGGCCCCGTGCGAGTCGGCGTGCGTCCTGGGCATCAACCAGGACGCGGTGACCATCAAGAACGTCGAGGTCACCATCATCGACAAGGCGTGGGACCGCGGCGGGGTCACCCCGCAGGTCCCCGAGCGCCTGTCCGGCAAGACCGTCGCCGTGATCGGCTCCGGCCCGGCCGGCCTGGCCGCCGCCCAGCAGCTCACCCGGGCCGGCCACACCGTGGTGGTGTACGAGCGCGCCGACCGCATCGGCGGCCTGCTGCGCTACGGAATCCCCGAGTTCAAGATGGAGAAGCGCCACATCAACCGCCGCATCGAGCAGATGCGCGCGGAGGGCACCCGCTTCCGCACCGGCGTCGAGGCCGGCGTCGACATCAGCGGCCAGGACCTGCGCTCGCGCTTCGACGCGGTCGTCATCGCGGCCGGCGCCACCACCGCCCGCGACCTGCCCGTCCCCGGCCGGGAACTCAACGGCGTCCACCAGGCGATGGAGTACCTGCCGCTGGCCAACAAGGTCCAGGAGGGCGACTACGTCGACTCCCCGATCTCGGCCAAGGGCAAGCACGTCGTCGTCATCGGCGGCGGCGACACCGGCGCCGACTGCGTCGGCACCGCGCACCGCCAGGGCGCCCTCTCGGTCACCCAGCTGGAGATCATGCCGCGGCCGTCCGACGACCGCCCGGCGAACCAGCCCTGGCCGACCATGCCGATGACCTACAAGGTCACCTCGGCCCACGAGGAGGGCGGCGAGCGGATCTACTCCGTCTCCACCACCCACTTCGCCGGCGACGAGGACGGCAACGTCCAGGAACTGCACCTGGTCGAGGTCGAGTTCAAGAACGGCAAGTTCGAGCCCGTCCCCGGCAGCGAGAAGGTCATCCCGGCCCAGCTGGTCACCCTCGCCATGGGCTTCACCGGCACCGACGTCAAGAACGGCCTCGTCGAGCAGCTCGGCGTCGACCTCGACGCCCGCGGCAACGTCGCCCGCGACGGCAAGTTCGGCACCAACGTCGACGGGGTGTACGTTTGCGGTGACGCCGGTCGCGGCCAGTCCCTGATCGTCTGGGCGATCGCGGAAGGCCGCTCGGCCGCCTCGGCGGTCGACAAGTACCTGGGCGGCAAGACCGCGCTCCCCGCCCCGATCAAGCCGACCGACCGCTCGCTGGTGGTCTGACCGACCACCGCCCCGAGAACGCCCACGCCCCCCGCGAGGGGGGCAAGGCCGACAAACACCGACCCGCCAGAGCCGCCGGGACCCGGTCATCACGACGCCTGCCCACTCCCCGACCAGGTAAGGGCAGGCGTCGTTGTCGTTTTCCGGGGCTTACCGACGGCGGGAGAGCACCTTCAGGGGCTCGGGGAACGGCGAGTCCGTGCTGCTGGTGGCCGGAGCCCATTGGAGGTCGAGGCTGCTGCGTGTCTGTGACAGAACCCGAAGCAGATGCGCGCTCCGGCAGTGAACCGTCAGCAGACTGGGCCTCGCCGTTCCCCGAGCCCCTGGTGGGGGCTCTCGCCGTTCCCCGAGCCCCTGGCTTGTTCCCCTCCGCCGTTCAGGCCGTCGGGACCTTGTCCAGGAAGCCGACCACGGTGGCGATCCGGCCGTCCGCGGTGGCGGTGAGGACGTCGAAGCCGATCACCAGGGGCTCCTCGGCGCCCTCCGGGGCGAGCTCCCAGGTGAAGCGGGCCACGTCGTGGTGGGCGTCGACCGGGCCGAGGGTGAAGACCAGGCCGGCGAACTGGGCCTGGACGGCGGCCAGGGTGGCGTCGAACTGCTCGTGGCCGCGGGCCACCACCAGCGGGTCGGTGTAGGTGCCGTCGGCGGCCCAGGTCTCCTCGACCAGCTTGCGGCGGGCGGCCGGGTCGGTCTCGTTCCAGGCGGCGAGGTAGCGCTCGGCGAGGTTCTGCAGGTCCATGGTGGGCTCCTTCTGTTCCGTGCTCTTCGTGGTTTCCCTTGCGGAACAAGAAGTTACGGAGATCCGGCGGCCGGGGAATCAGTCACGCATAGGTAGGGTCGACCCATGCTGTACGGACGGGGGACGGAGCGGGCGGCACTCGACCGGCTGCTCGCGGAGGCGGCCGGGGGACGGGCCGGGGCGCTGGTGCTGCGCGGTGACCCGGGCATCGGCAAGAGCGCGCTGCTGGAGGCGGCGGCCGGTGCCGCCGCCGGGTGGCGGGTGCTGCGGGCGGCCGGGGTGGAGTCGGAGGCCCGGCTGCCGTACGCGGTGCTCAGTCAGCTGCTGGCCCCCGTCCTGGACCGGACCGGCGGCCTGCCGGGGCCGCAACGGGCCGCGCTGGAACGGACGCTGGGCCTCGCCGACGGCCCCGCCGGGGACCGGCTGCTGGTCGGGCTGGCGGTGCTGACCCTGCTCGGCGACCTCGCCGAGCGGCAGCCGGTGCTGGTGCTGGTGGACGACCTGCAGTGGGCCGACCCGGAGTCCGCCGCGGCGCTGCGGCTGGCCGCCCGCCGGCTCGGTGCGGAGCGCGTCGCCCTGCTGCTCGCCGCCCGGGAGGACGACGGGCCCGACCCGGCCGGGCTGCCCGAACTGCGGGTCGGGCCGCTCGCGGAGTCCGACGCGGCGCGGCTGCTGGCCGAACTCGCCCCCGAACTCGCCGACCCCGCACGGGTGCTGGCCGCCGCCGGGGGCAACCCGCTGGCCCTGCGCGAACTCCCGCGGGGCGAGGACTCCGGGGCGCTCCCGCCGGACGGGCGGCTGCGGCTCGCCTACCACGGCCAGGTCAGCCGGCTGCCCGGCCGCACCCAGCGCTGGCTGCTGCTGGCGGCGTTGGAGGAGAGCGGCGAGGCCCAGGTGCTGCTGCGGGCCGCCACGGAGAGCGGGCTGGACGCCGCCGACCTGGCGCCCGCCGAGGCCCAGGGCCTGCTGCGGGTCGACCTGGCGGCGGGCCGGGTCGCCTTCCGCCACCCGCTGCTGCGCTCGGCGCTGGTCGACCGGGCGCCGCTCGCCGACCGGCTGGCCGCGCACCGGGCGCTGGCCGGGGCGTACGGGCCCGGCGAGCCGCTGCGCCGGGCCTGGCACCGGGCGCTGGCCGCCACCGGGCGGGACGCGGACGCCGCCGCGGAACTGGCCGCCGCGGCCGGGGCGGCCGCCTCGCGCGGCGGGCACACCGGCGCCTCGGCGGCGTACGAGCG
>NZ_JBHUWH010000223.1:0-12188 GCF_042670125.1 Kitasatospora sp. NPDC057198
AGGGGGCGTGGGGCCGTGGGGCACGTGCTGGTACTGGTGCACGGCGGGCTGTGGGACGACCCTATGGACGCGGACGCCTTCTGGCACCGCCCCGGGGTGACGGCGGGCCTGCGGGCCGCCGGGCTCGCCGTCGCGGCGCCCGACCGGGCGATGCGGGCCGGCAGCTGGGAGGCCGAGGCCCGGCACCTGGCGGCGGCCCTGCCGGACGGACCGCCGGCCGTCCTGGTGGCCGGCTCCAACGGCTGCTCGGCGGCCGTCCGGCTGGCCCTGGCGGCGCCGGAGCGCGTCCGCTCGCTGGTCCTGGCCTGGCCGGCCACGGCGGGCGACGAACGGCTGGACGGGCGGATCCGCGAGGCGCTGCCGGAGGCGGCCGGGCTGCTGGCCGGCGGGACGCTGCGCGGCACCACCGACGCCGAACTCGCCGCGCTGCGGCTCCCGGTGGCGGTCCTGCCGGCCGTCCCCGAGAACCCCGTCCACCAGCGCCGCACGGTGGACGCGCTGCTGGCCCTGGTGCCCGGCGCGGTGGAACTGCCGGGGTGCCCTGAGCCGCCGCATCCGGCCTTCCGGCCCGGGACCCTGGTCGCCGCGCTGACCGGGTGGGCCGGTTAGACGGGAGAGCCCCGCCAGGGGCTCGGGGAACGGCGAGAGCCCCCACCAGGGGCTCGGGGAACGGCGAGGCCCAGGCTGCTGACGGTTCACTGCCGTTGCGCGCGTGAGCTTCTGGTTCTGTTTACGGCACGCAGCAGCACGAACCTTCGATGGGCTCCGGCCGTCAGCAGCACGGACCCGCCGTTCCCCGGGCCCCTGATTTCGCATCCCGCCGTTCTCACCGGGCCCTGATTGTGCATGCCCGTCTGCCGAAGGGTTCCCCGGGCCCCTGACGGGGCGCTTCCTCGGGCTTACTTGCCCTTGAGGCGGTAGATGACCGTGTCGCCGGTGACGCCGACGACCTCGTAGTAGGTGTCGAGGAGGCTGGCGATCCGCGGGACCTTGTCGGGCTGGTAGGGGGCGGTGCCGGAGTCGTCGACGAAGACGCGGGGGAGGCCGTTGGTGGTGATCTCGGTGTCGAAGGTCTGCCAGGCGTCGGAGACGGAGTACTCCTCGCCGACCTTCTCGCCGCCCTTGCCGCCGCTGAAGTTGGTGAGGAAGCCGGCGGTGAGGTAGCGGCTGGCGGGGCGGCGGTCGGCGAGCCAGTAGAGCTCGGGGTGCATGCCCCAGACCAGGACGGTGTCCTTGGGGCTGGTCTGGGCGGCGACGGCGGTGGCGACCTCGGTGGTCTGGGTGAGGCGCTGGCCGGGCCAGAAGACGGCGAGGGAGAGGAAGAAGGTGCTGGCGAGGGCGGAGTACGCGGCGACCGGGCGCCAGGGGACGGCGGAGGTGGCGACCGCGCCGACGCCGAGCAGGACCAGCGGGGGCATCAGCTGGAGGTAGTAGTGGCCGAAGAAGTGGAAGCCGACCGAGACGGCGATGGCCGAGGAGAGCAGCCACACCCACAGGTCGGCGGTGGAGCCGCGCTCGGGGCCGCGGGCGGGGACGGGTCTGCGGCGGCGGCGCAGCCACAGGCGGTGGGCGTAGGGCAGCAGGAAGGCGAGTCCGGCGCTCATCAGGATCGCCGAGTTGCCGAGGGCCCGGCCGAGCATCTGCGGCCAGTTGCTGCCGAGCCCGGCGTAGTCGCCGGAGCCGGTGACGACCCAGAACAGGAAGCCCTTGGGCTTGGTGAGGATGGCCGCGACCAGCGCTATCGGGAGGGCGAAGCCGAAGCCGATCTTGGCGAGGGCCGGCGGCCAGGGGACGCCGCGGCGGCGGGTGTCCTGGAGGAGCATCCACAGGACGGGGAGCATGACGGCGCCGCCGGTCTGCTTGGTGAGCGAGCAGAGGGCGACGGCGATGCCGGCGGCCAGCCAGCGGCGGCGTTCCGCGTAGCGGAAGGCGAGCACCATGGCGGGCAGCATGAAGACTTCGAAGGTGGCGGCCTGGGTGTCCTCCGGGGAGAGGCCGATGGAGACCAGGAGGTAGAAGGCCCCGGCGTAGCGTCCGGCCCGGTCGCCCCAGCGGCCGCGGGCGATGGAGGCGAGCAGGACGGCGGTGGTGAGGTGGGCGCCGATCGCCAGGGCGCGCAGCGGCCAGAGCGAGACGGAGCCGAAGACGGCGAAGCACGCCTCGTACAGCCAGGGCAGCAGCGGGGGCTTGCGGTCGACGACGGTGTCGTAGAGGACGCCGCCGTCGGCGAGCATCCGGGCCTGGGTGGCGAGGTAGCCCTCGTCGGGGCTCCAGACCGGGCGGAGGAAGGAGGGGAAGTGGGTGGCGGTGGCCAGGACCGCGAGCAGCGGGACCAGTCTGGTCCAGTAGCCGGCGCGGACGTGCCCGTGGAGGCGGTCGGCGAAGGCACGCGGGCGGCTCGTGGCGGTATTGGACACGGATGACAACCTACCGGGCGCGAAGGGGCGGAGGAGCACCAGTCCGGGAATGAGTACGAAGGTCGGACAATGGGCGCACCGGCGGGCCGTCGTTGCGGTGACCGGACGGTGCGCCCACGGAGGTTCCGGGGGGTCAGCTCCGGGCGAAGGAACGGGCGCTGACCAGCGCTTCGATCTTCTGGGCGATCGCCGGGCCGGTGAGCCCGATCTCGGCCATGATCTCGGCGCGCGAGGCGTGGTCGAGGAACTCCTGCGGGATGCCGAAGTCGCGCAGCGGGACGTCCACGTCGGCGTCGCGCAGCGCCTGGGCGATCGCGGAGCCGACGCCGCCGGCCCGGCCGTTGTCCTCGACGGTGACCACCAGGCGGTGCTGGGCGGCCAGGCCGGGCAGGGCGGCGTCCACCGGCTTGACCCAGCGCGGGTCGACGACGGTGGTGGTGACGCCCTGTTCGGCGAGCAGCTCGGCGGCCTCCAGGCAGATCGGGGCCATCGCGCCGATCGAGACGATCAGCACGTCGGCGGCCTCGTCGGCGCTCCCGTCCGCGGGGCGGCGGAGCACGTCCATGCCGCCGACCTTGCCGACGGCGGGCACCGAGGGGCCGACGTTGCCCTTGGAGTAGCGGACCACGGTGGGGGCGTCGGGCACCTCGACGGCCTCGCGCAGCTGGAGCCGGACCTGTTCGGCGTCGCGCGGGGCGGCCAGCCGCAGGCCGGGGACGACCTGGAGGATCGACATGTCCCACATGCCGTTGTGCGAGGCGCCGTCGGTGCCGGTGACGCCGGCCCGGTCGAGCACGAAGGTGACGCCGAGCCGGTGCAGGGCGACGTCCATCAGGACCTGGTCGAAGGCCCGGTTGAGGAAGGTCGCGTAGACCGCGACGACCGGGTGCAGGCCGTTGGTGGCCAGGCCGGCGGCGCAGACCGCGGCGTGCTGCTCGGCGATGCCGACGTCGAAGATCCGGTCGGGGTACGCCTTGGCGAACGGGGCCAGGCCGACGGGGTGCAGCATCGCGGCGGTGATCGCGACGATGTCGCGGCGCTCGCGGCCGAGCGCGACCATCTCCTCGCCGAACACGGACGTCCAGTCCTTGCCGGAGGTCTTCACCGGCAGGCCGGTGTCGGGGTGGATCACGCCGACCGCGTGGAAGCGGTCCTCGTCGTTGTTCTCGGCGGCGTGGTAGCCGCGGCCCTTCTCGGTGATGCAGTGCACGATGACCGGGCCGCCGAAGCCGCGCGCCTTGGTGAAGGCGGACTCCAGGGCCTGCAGGTCGTGGCCGTCGATCGGGCCGATGTACTTGAGGCCGAGGTCCTCGAACATGCCCTGCGGGGCGATGAAGTCCTTCAGGCCCTTCTTGGCGCCGTGCAGGGTGTCGAACATCGCCTGGCCGACCACGGGGGTGCGCTGCAGGGCGTCCTTGCCCCAGGACAGGAAGCGCTCGTAGCCCTGGGTGGTGCGCAGCGTGGAGAGGTGGTTGGCGAGGCCGCCGATGGTCGGCGAGTAGGAGCGCTCGTTGTCGTTGACGACGATGACGATCGGCAGGTCGCGGCTGTCGGCGATGTTGTTGAGCGCCTCCCAGGCCATGCCGCCGGTGAGCGCGCCGTCGCCGATCACGGCGACCACGGGGCGGTCCTTGTGGCCCTGGATCTTGTTGGCCTTGGCCAGGCCGTCGGCGTAGCCGAGGACGGTGGAGGCGTGCGAGTTCTCGATCACGTCGTGCTCGGACTCGGCCCGCGAGGGGTAGCCGGACAGGCCGCCCTTCATCTTGAGCCGGGAGAAGTCCTGCCGGCCGGTCAGCAGCTTGTGCACGTAGCTCTGGTGGCCGGTGTCGAAGAGGATGCGGTCGCGCGGGGAGTCGAAGACCCGGTGCATCGCGAGCGTGAGCTCGACCACGCCGAGGTTGGGGCCGAGGTGGCCGCCGGTCTTGGAGACCTCCTCCACCAGGAAGCCGCGGATCTCCTCGGCGAGCGCCGTCAGCTGCGCGGGCGTGAGTCGATCGAGATCGCGCGGTCCCCGAATGCGGGTCAGCAGGGCCACCCGTTCCTCCTCGTCCAAGTTCTCGCGCCCGCATGGGCCCGGAGGGCGTACGCCCCGCTTGAGTCTAATGTCCATTACCGGCCCGTAGTGCGGCGGGCAACCCGACCAGCTCTTCGGGTGGCCGCGCGCCGGACGCGCCGAACCGCGCGGCCGACCCCTGGTATGGGGCGCGGCTCGCGCGGTTCGGGGTGGGGCCGGGGGGTCAGCCGCGGCCGTGGGACTTCTGGGTGCGGCGGGAGACCGAGTCCAGGACCACCGCGGCGAGCAGCACCGCGCCGGTGATCATGTACTGGATGGCCTGCTGGGCGTGGACCATGTCCAGACCGGTGGTGATGGACTGGATGACCAGCGCGCCGAGCAGCGCGGACCAGGTCTTGCCGCGGCCACCGAAGAGGCTGGTGCCGCCGATGACGGCGGCGGCGATGGCGCTCATCAGCACGTTGCCGCTGCCCAGCGCCTTGTCCGCGGAGCCCTGCTGGGAGGCGATGAACAGGCCGCCGAAGCCGGCCAGGCCGGCCGAGATCATGTAGACCGAGATCCGGACCCAGGCGACGTTGATGCCCGCGCGGCGGGCGGCCTCGATGCCGCCGCCGACCGCGAAGATCTGCCGGCCGTAGCCGGTGCGGCGCAGCACGAAGTCGCCGAGCGCGACGACGCCGACCAGGATCACCAGCGGCAGCGGCAGGCCGCTGTCCTGGTTGAGCATGTAGGCGGCGACCAGCACGACGACGCCGATCACGCCGGTGCGCAGCGCGATCTCGCTGACCGGGCGGGCCGGCAGGCCGGCGGCGGTGCGGCGGCGGGAGTCGAGCAGCTGGCCGCCGGCGAACAGCACGATGGTGACGATCGCGAACAGCCAGGCCCAGATGATGTCGCCGTCGCCCAGGAAGTAGGTGTCCAGGTTGGCGACGACGCCGTCGATCGGGTTGTTGACGGTGCCGAGGGTGCCCAGGACGAGCATCTGCAGGCCGTTCCAGGCCAGCATGCCGGCCAGGGTGACGACGAACGCGGGGACGCCGATCTTGGCGAAGAAGTAGCCGTGCAGGGCGCCGATGGCGATCGCGGAGGCGATCGCCAGGACGATCGCGAGCCACTCGTTGAGGCCCTGGCGGACCGAGAGCACCGAGGTGATGGCGGCGGTGGCGCCGGCCACCGAGCCGAGCGAGAGGTCGATCTCGCCGAGCAGCAGCACGAACACCACGCCGACCGCGATCAGGCCGGGGCCCGCGATCCACTTGGTGATGTTGGTGAGGTTGTCGGCGTTGAGGAAGGAGCCGGTCTTGAACTGGAAGATCGCGGCGATCACGATCAGGCCGACGACCACCGGCAGCGAGCCGAGCTCACCGCTGCGGATCTTGCGGGTGAACTCGTCGAAGTACCCGGCCAGGCCCTCCTTGCGGACCAGCAGGCGCGGGTCGATGGCCGGCGGGGCCGTCTCGACGGGAGTCGTGGTGGTGGATTCGGTGCTCACTTGGCTTCCTCCGCGATTCGGGCCTGACGACGTGTCACCGCGTTGTCGGTGGCGCCGGTGATGGCGGAGATGATCTCCTCGTGCGAGGTGCCGGCCACCTCGAAGCTGCCGTTGTTGCGGCCCAGGCGGAGCACCGCGACGGTGTCCGCGACGGCCTTGACGTCGGCCATGTTGTGGCTGATCAGGATCACGCCGAGGCCGCGCTGGCGGAGCCGCTCGACCAGGTCCAGGACCTGGGCGGTCTGCTCGACGCCGAGGGCCGCGGTGGGCTCGTCCAGGATGACGATCTTCGGGTCGCCGACCAGGGCGCGGGCGATCGCGACCACCTGGCGCTGACCGCCGGACAGGCCCGCGATCGGGATGCGGACGCTGGGGATGCGGATCGAGAGGGTGTCGAGGAGCTCGCGGGCGCGCTTCTCCATCGCGACCTCGTCCAGGGTGCCGAAGCGCTTGATCTCGCGGCCGAGGAAGAGGTTGCCGACCACGTCCAGGTTGTCGCACAGGGCGAGGTCCTGGTAGACGGTGGCGACGCCGAGCTGCTGGGCGTCCTGCGGGCGGTTGATGCTGACCGCCTTGCCCTCCCACTCGATGACGCCCTCGTCGATCGGGTGGACGCCCGCGATGGTCTTCACCAGGGTGGACTTGCCGGCACCGTTGTCGCCGACCAGGGCGACGACCTCGCCCGCGTGGACCTCCAAGTGCACGTCGGTGAGCGCCTGGACGGCACCGAAGCGCTTGGAGACCCCGCGCAACGCCAGTACGGGTGCGCCTGTCACGTGAACCAACTCCTTGAGTCCCGTGCCGGACCTGACGTTTCCGGCACGGCCGTCCCGCGTGCCGGGCCGGGCACGCGGGGTAGTGCGTAGTGCTTACTGCTCGGGGGGGTGAAGCGGTGCGGGCGGGGGCTCCCGTGTGGTCAGGGAGCCCCCGCCCGGCGGGTGTTACTGCAGGCCGGCCGCGGTGCAGGCGGCGGCGTAGTCGGCGGTGCAGATGTCCGCGACCTTGTACAGGTTGTCGGCGATCACGGTGTCCTTGATGTTCGCCTTGGTGACGACCTTCGCGTCCAGCAGCTTGGCCGGGATGCCCTTGTCGGTGTCGCTGTCGACGGTCGAGGCGGCGACGGACTTGACGTCCTTGCCCTGCAGCAGGTTGACCGCGAGCTCGGCGGCCGAGTCGGCCAGCGGCTTGTACGCCTTGTAGATGGTGTACGACTGCTCGCCGGAGACGAGGCGCTGGATGGCGTCGAGGCCGGCGTCCTGGCCGCCGATCGGGACGGTGATGCCCTGGGACTTCAGCTGGGTGATGATCGCGGCGGCCATGCCGTCGTTGGCGGAGTAGACGGCCTGGAAGCCGTCCTTGCCGAGCTGCGAGATCGCGGCACCGATCTTCTGGCCCGCGACGGTGGGCTTCCACTCGCCGCTCTGCTCGTAGACGACCTTCTTGACCTTGCCGTCCAGCACCTTGTGGGCACCGGCCTTGAACTGGGCCGCGTTCGGGTCGGCCTCGTCACCGTTGATCATCACGACGTTGGCGTCGGCGGCCTTGTCGCCCAGCGCGGCGACCAGGGCCTCGCCCTGGAGCTCGCCGACCTTCTCGTTGTCGAAGGAGACGTACGCGGCGACCGGGCCGGTGGCCAGACGGTCGTACGCGATGACCTTGACGCCCTTCTTCGCACCCTCGGCGACCCACGACTGGGTGGACTTGGCGTCGAACGCGTCGAGGATGATCACCTTGACGCCCTGGGCGATCAGGGTGTCGAACTGCTGCTTCTGCTTCGAGGCGGAGCCCTCGGCGTTGTTGTACTCGACCTTGCAGTCGGCGCACAGCTCCTTGACCTTGGCCTCGATGAACGGCTTGTCGAAGGACTCGTAACGGGTCGAGGACGCGTTCTCCGGCAGGAGCAGGCCGATCGACTTGTTGTTGCTCGAGCCTGCGTCGCTGCTCTTCTTGTCGTCGCCGGCCTTGCCGCAGGCGGCCATGGTGAGAGCCATCGAAACAGCGACAGTGCCGACGGCGACGCGACGCATCATTGCGTTCATGGTGGGGGGAGCCTCCCTGACAGAGCCGCGAAAGTTGCGGCGAGGTGGGCAGGAGTCAACCCCGTCACCGAGCTTGTCGTCAATAAGTAAAACCGGGGGGCCGTTGATTCAAACCCTTTCGTTATCTTCCTGAAGGCTGAGTCGATATCGAGCGGGCCCCCCGGCCCACCGGCGGAGGCGTCAGAGTCCCCCGGTCTCCCCCATCTCGCTCATCACCAGGGCCAGCGCGCCGAGCACCTCGGCCCGGCCGCCCAGCGTGCCCGGGACCACCGACAGCTGCCGGGCGGCGCTGGGGATCGCGTACCGCGCCACCGAGTCCCGGATCGGGGAGAGCACCAGGTCACCGGCCTCGGCGAGGTCGCCGCCGAGGATCACCCGGCGGGGGTTGAGCAGGTTGCACAGGGTCGCCACGCCCATGCCGATCTGCCGGCCCGCGTCGGCGATCACCCGGCGGCAGCCCAGGTCGCCCTGCTGGGCCAGCCGCACCACCTTGCTCAGGCTCAGCTCGCCCGGGTGGTTGGCGTTCAAGAGGTTGAGCAGGTAGCGGGAGCCCACGAAGGTCTCCAGGCAGCCGCGGTTGCCGCAGCGGCACACCGGCCCCGCCTCGTCCAGCGTGATGTGCCCGATCTCGCCCGCGGTGCCGCCCGGGCCCCGGTAGATCTGGTTGTTGATCACCAGGCCGGAGCCCACGCCGCTGGCCACCTTGATGTACGCCAGGTCGCCCAGGCCCCGCCCGGCGCCCCACACCAGCTCGCCCAGCGCGCCCAGGTTGGCGTCGTTGTCCACGTGCACCGGCATGCTCAACCGCCCGGCCAGCTCCTGGCCCGGCATCACGCCCGTCCAGCCCGGCAGGATCGCGCTCGAACCGAGCGCCCCGGTCTCCACGTCGATCGGGCCCGGCACGCCCAGGCCCACCCCGATCACCTTGTCCGCCGGGAAGCCGGCCTGGCCCAGCAGCCGCTCCACCATCCGCTCGGCCCGGTCGAAGCCCTGCTGCGCGGAGACGTCCACGTCCAGCGGCTCGCTCTCCTCGGCCAGCACCCGGTGCGCCAGGTTGCCCACCGCCACCCGCAGGTGGGTGTGGCCGAAGTCCACGCCCACCACGATCCCGGCGTCCCCGCTCAGCGACACGCTGCGCGCCCGCCGTCCGCCCGAGGAGGTGTCGGCCACCACCACGGTGCCGGACTCCTTGAGCTCGCGGACGATGTTGGACACCGTCGCGGCCGACAGCCCCGTGCCCCGGGCGATCTCCGCCTGGGTCAGCGATCCGGCCATCCGCACCGCCCGCAGCACCCGTTCGAGATTCGCCCGGTGCAGTGAGGACTGCGATCCCGGTGTGTCCGTCGACATGTTCCACCCTCCAGGGCGCACTTGCGGTTCGTCTGAAGTTCAGCTTCAACTTCTGAACTCTATGCTCCGGTACTGCTCGGAGGGGGAGTCAAGCACGAACACGGATCGTTACCCGCATGGGAGGATTCCCGATAACCCGAGCCCTGACGAAGGAGTCCTGCGAGTGCCTGGCACCAACTTGACCCGTGAGGAGGCCCGCACCCGGGCCGCACTCCTGGCCGTGGACGCGTACGAGATCGAGCTCGACCTGAGCTCCGCGCGCGCGGGCGGCACCTTCCGGTCCACCACCGTGGTCCGCTTCACCGCCGCCGAACCCGGCGCCTCCACCTTCATCGACCTGGTCGCCCCCGCCGTGACCGAGATCGTCCTCAACGGCCGCGCCCTGCCGCTGGAGAACTTCGCCGACAGCCGCATCGCGCTGCCCGACCTGGCCGCCGAGAACGAGCTGCGGGTCGTCGCCGACTGCGCCTACACCAACACCGGTGAGGGCCTGCACCGCTTCGTCGACCCCGCCGACGGCGAGACCTACCTCTACACCCAGTTCGAGGTCCCCGACGCCCGCCGCGTCTTCGCCAACTTCGAGCAGCCCGACCTGAAGGCCGCCTTCGCCTTCACCGTCACCGCCCCGGCCGGCTGGGTCGTGGTCTCCAACTCCCCCACCCCCGAGCCCGCCGGCGACGGCGACACCCGGGTGTGGACCTTCGAGCCCACCCCCCGGATGTCCACCTACATCACCGCGCTGATCGCCGGCCCGTACGTCGGCGTCTTCGACAGCTACGACAACGGCGCCCAGCACGTGCCGTTCGGCGTCTACTGCCGCCCCTCGCTGCGCGAGCACCTGGACGCCGACGCGATCTTCGCGGTCACCCGGCAGGGCTTCGACTACTTCCAGGAGAAGTTCGACTTCCCCTACCCGTTCGCCAAGTACGACCAGCTGTTCGTCCCGGAGTTCAACGCCGGCGCGATGGAGAACGCGGGCGCCGTCACCTTCCGCGACCAGTACATCTTCCGCTCCAAGGTCACCGACGCCTCCTACGAGGTCCGCGCCGCGACCATCCTGCACGAGCTCGCCCACATGTGGTTCGGCGACCTCGTCACCATGGAGTGGTGGAACGACCTGTGGCTGAACGAGTCCTTCGCCACCTTCGCCGAGGTCGTCTGCCAGGCCGAGGCCCCCGGCTCCAAGTGGCCGCACTCCTGGACCACCTTCGCCAACCAGATGAAGACCTGGGCCTACCGGCAGGACCAGCTGCCCTCCACCCACCCGATCATGGCGGAGATCAACGACCTGGAGGACGTCCAGGTCAACTTCGACGGCATCACCTACGCCAAGGGCGCCTCGGTGCTCAAGCAGCTGGTCGCCTACGTCGGCCAGGACGCCTTCTTCCAGGGCGTGCGCGCCTACTTCAAGCGCCACGCCTGGGGCAACACCCGGCTCGCCGACCTGCTCGGCGCGCTGGAGGAGGCCAGCGGCCGCGACCTGAGGACCTGGTCCGAGGCGTGGCTGGAGACCGCCGGCATCAACGTGCTCCGCCCCGAGCTGTCGGTCGCCGAGGACGGCACCATCGAGTCCTTCGCCGTCGTCCAGGAGGCCCCCGCGCTGCCCGCCGGCGCCCGCGGCGAGGCCGTCCTGCGCCCGCACCGGATCGCCGTCGGCCTGTACGAGCTCACCGACGGCAAGCTGGTGCGCACCGACCGGATCGAGCTCGACGTCGACGGCGCGCGCACCGCCGTCCCGCAGCTGACCGGCCGCAAGCGGCCCGCCGTGCTGCTGCTCAACGACGACGACCTCTCCTACGCGAAGGTCCGGCTCGACGCCGAGTCGCTCGCCGTCGTCACCGCGCACCTCGGCGACTTCGCCGACTCGCTGCCGCGCGCCCTGTGCTGGGCCTCCGCCTGGGACATGACCCGCGACGGCGAACTCGCCACCCGCGACTACCTGGCGCTCGCCCTCTCCGGCCTGCGGCGCGAGAGCGACATCGGCGTGGTCCAGTCCGTCCAGCGCCAGGTCAAGCTCGCCCTCGAGCTGTACGCCGACCCCGCCTGGCGCGAGACCGGCCTGCAGCGCTGGGCCGCCGCCGCGGAGACCGCCCTGCGCGAGGCCCCCGCCGGCAGCGACCACCAGCTCGCCTGGGCCCGCACGCTGGCCGGCGCCGCCCGCACCGACGGCCAACTCGCCCTGCTCGCCGGGCTGCTGGACGGCAGCGTGGAGATCGACGGCCTGGCCGTCGACACCGAACTGCGCTGGAGCCTGCTCGGCCGCCTGGTCGCCACCGGACGCGCCGACGAGGCCGCGATCGACGCCGAACTCGCCCGGGACAACACCTCCTCCGGGCAGGAGCACGCCGCGACCTGCCGCGCGGCGCGGCCCACCGCCGAGGCCAAGGCCGAAGCCTGGGCGTCGGTCGTCGACTCCGACACCCTCACCAACTACGTCCAGGAGGCCGTCATCGCCGGCTTCCAGCAGCCCGACCAGCGGGACCTGCTGACCGCCTACACCGAGAAGTACTTCGCCGCGGTCAAGGAGGTGTGGGAGACCCGCAGCCACGAGATCTCCCAGCAGATCATCGGCGGGCTCTACCCCTCCTACGCGGTCTCCCGGGCCACCCTGGACGCCACCGACGCCTGGCTCGCCTCGGCGGACCCGGCGCCGGCGCTGCGCCGCCAGGTCGTCGAGGCGCGGGCGGGCGTGGAGCGGGCGCTGAAGGCGCAGGCCGCCGACCGGTAGGGAGGGCTCGCTTTCAGGGGCTCGGGGAACGGCGAGTCCGTGGCTGCTGACGGTTCACTGCTGCTGCGTGCATCGGCTTCTGGTTCTGTCACTGCACGCAGCAGCACGGACACTTCGATGGGCTCCGGCCGTCAGCAGCACGGACCCG
>NZ_JBHUWH010000224.1:0-12118 GCF_042670125.1 Kitasatospora sp. NPDC057198
CCCACGGGCGGCCCGGCCCGGACGGATCAGGTGCCCGCCCGCCGCGGAACTCCACCGCCCGGTCCGGGCGCCTGGACCGGGCGCCCGGACCGATGCCGCTCCACCGGCAGAGTGACGGGACGGCCTTCAGCCGATGGTGGCCAGGATGCGGTGGAAGCTCTCCGACCCCAGTAACCGTCCGGTGGCCAGGTCCAGCCCCCAGCCCGAGTGCAGCTCGGTCCGCAGCTGACTGGCCATCAGCGAGTCCAGGCCCAGGTCGCGCAACGGTCGGCGGTGGTCCAGGCGGTCCTCCGGGATCTCGAGCAGGTGCGCCACCCGCCGCACCAGGGCCTGCGCCGCGGTCCCGGCCGGATCCGCCGCCACCGCCGCCACCGCTGCCGCCACCGCCGGCGTCGGCGCAGGCGCAGGCGGGGCGGCCAGGGCCGGCACCTCGGTCCGGCGTACCCGCTGCTTCGGCAGCCGTGGCGTGTGGTGGTGCCCGTAGGAGCGCAGCCGGGAGAGCAGCGACGCCATCGGGCCGAAGGAGACCGGCGGGCCGTAGGAGACCGGCGGACCGAAGGGGACCGGCGGGCCGAAGAAGACCGGCGGACCGGCCTGACGCTGCGGCAGCGCCTGCAGTTCGATCCCCAGGAACTCCGCCAGCACGAAGCCTTCCGAGTCGAGGAAGAGCACGTCGCCCTGCCCACCTGAGGCCGAGGTCCGGACCCGGCAGAGCGCCCAGAACTCGGTGCCCAGCTCGCCGTGCACCCGGATCGAGCCGAACCCGGTCGGCACCTGGACAGCGCCGGGCCGGTAGGCCGCCAGCAGGGTCAGGAGCCCGGATTCCCAGGCCGCGCCGCGCCCGGCGCCGCCCGGCGGGCGGACCTGCGCCACCGCCCGCCCGCCCACGCGCCAGACGTGCTGCACGCCGCGCAGATCCTCGTCGATCCCGAATCCCGCCTGTTCGGCCAGCGCGAGGAAGCCCGGCGCCGACAGGTGGCCCATTCGGCGGGCCAGTGTGCGGTCCAGCAGGTCGCGGCGGTCGACCGGCCCGGCGGTCGGGTCCGGCACCGCGCCGCCCTGTGCGCAGAGCACCGGTTCGCGGTCCGCGCCGTGCCGCAGTTCGGCCCGGACCTGCCGCAGCCCGTCCGAGTCGGGCGCCGACACCGTCACCCGCAGCACCGCCGCGGCCGGCTCCCCGGTGAATTGGGCCGCGCCCAGCCGGACGCCGGTCAGCGCGACCGGCCCGCCCGCCGCGGTGCGGGCGGTGGTCAGCATCGCCTTGAGGTAGACCGAGGGCAGCAGCGGCCGCGCCCCGTGCACCGACACCCCCGTCGCCCAGCCGGCCGCGCCCCAGTCGGCCAGCGGCGCCTCCCGCACGTACGGCGGCAGGGCTCGCGCGACGGCGGCGGAGCGGGTCGCCGGGACGGGATGGCGCAGTACCTCCCGGTCCCAGGCGTAGGTGGGCAGGCCCTCCACCACCGGCGTGGCCGGGCCGTACCAGCGGCCCCAGTCGACCCGGGCGCCGTTGGCGAAGGCCCGGCCCACCGTCTCCAGCAGGGCACCGGCCTCCTCGCAGTCGCGGCGCAGCGAGCCCAGGGCCGCGCCCTCGGCCTTCGCCGAGCGGCGGGTGTCGTCCACCGCGGCGGTCAGCACCGGGTGCGGGCTGACCTCCACGAAGACCGTCTCCCGGGCGCAGAGCGCGCGTACGGCCTCGGTGAAGCGGACCGGCCGGCGCAGGTTCTCCTGCCAGTAGCGCGGCAGCAGTTCGCCCCCGTGCAGGGGTGCGGCCAGCACGCTGGAGAACAGCTCCAGCTCCGCCTGACGAGGTGTCAGGTCATGGAGGGCGGATATCAGTTCATCGCCGATCAGATCCATCGCGGGGGAGTGCGAGGCCACCTCGACCGGCACGATCCGGTGGAACACGCCGCGTTGTTCCAGGAGTTCGGCCACGGCGCGGAGCGGTTCGGCCGGGCCGGCCAGCACGGTCGCGCTCGGCGAGTTCTCCACCGCCACGCAGAGCTCGGCGAACTCGGCGCGTTCGGCCAGCAGCGCCTGGGCGGCCTCGGCCGACAGTTCGACCGCGAGCATCGCGCCCAGCCCGGCCAGCCGGCGCATCAGTCGGCTGCGCCGGCAGATCACCGCGCAGGCGTCGCGCAGGCTCAGTGCGCCGGAGACGTAGGCGGCGGCGGCCTCGCCCATGCTGTGGCCCAGGCAGACGTCCGGTTCCAGGCCGGCCGCCCGCAGCGCCTCCGCCAGCGAGACCGCCACGGCCCACAGGGCCGGCTGGACCTGGTCGACCGCCGTGGGCAACTCCTCGGCGCGGGTGAGCAGTTCGATGACGGACCAACCGAGCTCGGCGCGGATGGCGCGGTCACAGTCGGCCAGCGTGGCGCGGAAGGCCGGTGAGGACTCGAGCAGCCCGCGGCCCATGCCCAGCCACTGCGAGCCCTGTCCGGAGAAGACGAAGGCGGTGCGCCGGGGCGAGCCGAACCCGGCTTCGGCGACGCCGCCCCCGGTGGTCGGCTCGCCGGCCGCCAGGGTCCGCAGCCGGGCGGCGATCACCTCATGGGTGGCGCCCCGGACCCAGAGTCGGTGCGGGTGGTCGTCCCGGCGCAGCGCGGCCGCCGCGCAGAGCCGGCGCAGCGGGTGGCCGTGCCCGGGGCCTTCGAGGAAGTCGGCCCAGGAGGAGGCCAGTTCGGTCAGTGAGCGGGTGGAGCGCGCGCTCAGCACCAGCAGTTGCTCTCCCGCGGCCGTTCCCGCAACGGCCGGGGGGCCGTCCGGTGCCCCGGCGGGCTCCGGCTGCGGCTGGTGAGCACCCACCACCACATGGGCGTTGGTGCCGCAGATGCCGAACGAGCTGACCCCGATCCGGGCCGCCCGGCCGGCGTCGGGCAGCGGGGTGTTGCCGGTCACCACCGAGACGGCCAGGCCCTCCTCGGCGATCACCGGGTTGGGCTCGGTGCAGTGCAGCGAGGCGGGCACGACGCCGTGTCTGGCGATCAGGATCGCCTTGATCAGGCCGGCGATCCCGGCGGCGGACTCGGCGTGGCCGATGTTGCTCTTCACCGAGCCGGTGAGCAGCGGCCGTTCGGCCGGGCGGCCGGTCGCCTCGGCGAGCGCCCGCAGTTCGACGGCGTCGCCGACCGCGGTGCCGGTGCCGTGCGACTCCACGTAGTCCAGCTGGTCCGGGGTGATCCCGGCGGAGCGGCAGGCGGCCCGCAGCATCGCCACCTGGCCGCTGACCGCGGGCTGCAGCAGCAGCCCGCTGCCGCGCCCGTCGTTGGTGACGGCACTGCCCAGCAGGGTGGCCAGGACCAGGTCGCCGTCGCGTTCGGCGTCGGCCAGCCGCTTGAGCACGACGACGCCCACGCCGTCGCTGCGGACGAACCCGTTGGCGCCGGCCGCGCCGAACCGGCAGCGGCCCTCGGGGGAGAGCATCGACCCCTGGGAGTAGGCGATGGCGTCGTGGCTGGAGAGCACCACGTTGACGCCGGCGGCCACCGCGAGGTCGCACTCGCCGGTGAGCAGGCTCTGTCGGGCGGTGTGCACGGCGACCAGGGAGGAGGAGCAGGCGGTGTCCAGCACCACGCTGGGCCCGAGCAGGTCGAGCGCGTAGGAGATCCGCCCGGCCGTCACGGCGCGCAGCCGACTCCCCGCCATGCCGCGGATGTTGGGGCCGTCCGGGTCGGCCGTGGTCTCCGAGTACTCGGCGGTCGCCTGGCCGACGAAGACGCCGGTGTGGGTGCCCGCGAGACTGGAGGGACGGATGCCGGCCTGCTCCAGGGCCTCCCAGGTGGCGTGCAGCAGCAGCCGCTGCTGCGGGTCGACGGCCTTGGCCTCGGCGGGGGAGATCCCGAAGAACGCGTGGTCGAAGGCGAAGACGTCGGAGATGAAGCCGCCGTGGCGGGAGGCGGTCTTCCCGGGGACTCCGGAGGTGGGGTCGTAGTCGGCCGCGATGTCGAAGCGGTCGGCCGGGACCGGGGTGACGGAGTCCGTGCCGGTCAGGAGGTTGTGCCAGAACTGCGTCGGGCCGTTCGCCCCGGGGAGCCGGCAGCCGAGACCGATGACGGCGACCGTGGTGGCAGGGGCCTGTTGGGTGTACTCCATGGGTGGGGTCAGCCTCTTCTGGATCCGACGATGAGGACGGTGTCAGTCGTACCGTTGGGCTAGCGAGATGCAAACTTACACTGAGACTCAAGTTTGACCCTGATGTTTTCGAAAGCTGGCTGACTCTTTCCCATGGGCCGAAATCCGCCGGTCGGCGATCGATTGAACTTTCAACGGGCAAGGGAGCAAGGGGAGATGACGCAGCGTCAGCTCCCGCCTCGCGAAGCTGCCGGAGTGCGGGAAGGCCGCCGGGAGTGGTCCCGGGTCACCGTCGGGGCGGGATCAGGCCCTGCATCAGTAGCGTCAATCCCGTCTGGAGCTCGGGATCGAGCCGCGGCCGGGCGCTGTCCCCGGCGGGCAGGATCCAGCGGTGGAGGGCGCCGAAGTAGAGGTCGTGCAGGGTGTCGCCGATCCGCCCCGGGTCCACGGCGCTGCGGATCTCGCCCCGGGCCCGGCCCTGTTCGACGATGTCCGCGAAGAGCAGCTGCAGGTGCGGGCAGTGGTGCAGCGAGTGGCCGGTCTGCAGCCAGGCGATCAGCATCGCCGCGCTCAGCTCCGGTTCCTCCTCGTTGAGCGTGCTGAGGATGGACATGCAGGTGCCCAGTGCCTCGGCGGTGCCGTCGGCGGCGGCGAGCAGCGGATCCAGGCGGGTGGTCAGCCGGTTGAGCCGGTCCCGGCGCCAGAGCGTGACGAGGCAGTCCTTGCTGCGGAAGTAGTTGAAGAAGGTGCCGCGCCCGATGCCCGCGGACTCCGCGATCTCCGCGATGGAGGTGTCGGCGTAGCCCTTGCGGCCGAACAGCAGGATGGCGGCGTCGTAGACCTGCTCCCGGATGTCGGCCCGGTCGCGCCGGCGGCGTCGGGGGGCGGGAGTCGCGTCGTCCGATGGGTGTCGCACGTACCCTCCAGGGTGGTCGGCGTGCCGGCGGCCCTCACCGGACGGTCCATTGATGGTCCATCATACAAACTTGCATCGAAGTGCAGGTATCCGGGGGCGGTTGGCCGGCGGCGGGTCGGGCCTCCGCGAATTGATGGACTGCGATACAACTTTGGTCTGTAGCCGCGAAGAGGACTTGCGTGTATCTTTGCATCTAAGGTCACCTTCGAGGGGTGTGCGGTCCGGTCGTGCCTGTTCCGGCGGGCGCACCGAGGGTGCGCCCGCGCCGGTCTCCCCGCAGTGCACTGATCCCTCCCGGCAGTTCCGCGGCATCCCACTCACGGGCCCCGGACCCCGGACCCCGTCCGGGCGGCTCGGGTGGCCGCGCTCCGAGCCGTGGGCCGGCCCCGGCGCACCGGTGTCCCAATCGGCATACGAACGGGGAAGCAATGACGATTCAGATGACGGCCCGCAGATTCTCCTCCGCGATCCGCCCGGCCGCCGCTGCGCCGGCCACCGCTGCGCCGGCGGCCACCGCATCCTTAGTACCGTCCACCGCACCACCGGCGACCGCCGTGCCGGCCGCCGCCCAGGAGGCATCCGTGCTGGTGGTCGAGGGCATCGCCGCCACCGCCGGAGCCCGGGTGCGCGAACTGCTGCGGCAGGGCTACGCCGCGAGCGCCGTCGCCACCGGAACGGAGGCGCTGGCCGCGCACCAGCAGGCCGACCTGGTCCTGCTCGACCTGGACCTGCCCGACATCGACGGGCTGGAGGTCTGCCGACGGATCCGCCTCGGCGGCGCCAAGCCGGTGATCTCGATCAGCGGCCGGGACACCGAACTGGACCGGGTGCTGGCCCTGCAGGCCGGGGCGGACGACTGCGTGCTGGCCTCCTGCGGCAACCGCGAACTGCTGGCCCGGATCGAGGCCGTCCTGCGCCGCGCCCGTCCCAGGGCGCCCGCCTCGCCCGCCCTCTCGCTCACCCCGCTGCAGATCGACGCCGGCACCCGTGAGGTCCGCCTGCGCGGCAGTCAGGTCACCCTCACCGCCAAGGAGTTCGACCTGCTGCACGCCCTGGCGGCCGAACCCGGCAGCGTGCTCTCCCGCAAGGAGCTGACGGCCAGGATCTGGGGCACCACCTGGGCCGCCGCCTCCAGTCGCGCCATCGACACCCACGTGAGCAACCTGCGGGCCAAACTCGGAGAGAAGTGGATCATCACCGTGCACGGTGTCGGATACCGGCTGGGCCGGGGTTGAACCGGCGCCGGAGCGGCTGGTTCGCATGCCCCGACAATAGTCGTCGGACGGCCCTCGGGCGGGATTGCGTCAATTCCTTGTCGGCGGCCCCGCGAATGCTTGCGATCGCTCACCGGAGATGACGTCTCCTTGCACTCCTTGACAATTCCCGACACGGCGGGCATTGCCCGGCCAGGGCTTCGGTCGCAAGGATGTTCTACAGAGCGCACCGCACCGAAGCACTGTGGCGCGGCCCCGGAACCCGCGCCGCGGGAACGGGAATTCAGTCCAGAGTCCGACCGGGGAGCAATCCCCGAACGCCGGAGGAGGGAACGCACAATGCCCATCGCAAGGCACGACGAAAGCCTCCCGAGTTTGCCGCTCATTTCCGATGCGACGCTGAGGGATTCGGCCCACATGGCGGGCGTCGAATTCGCCCCCGAACATGCCGCCGTGATCGCCGACCTGCTGGTCAGGACCGGGGTCTCGCTGGTCGAGGTGGGCATGGTGGCCGGTCCCGCGTCCAAGGACGCCGACCTGGTCCTCGCCACCCACGAGGCGGTCGGCCCCGAGCGCAGCATGACCCTGGTCGTCGTCCGGGACCGCCAGCAGGTGGCCACCGCCCTCGACGAGGCCGAGCGCCTGGGCGTCCGGCACATCATGTACTCCATCCCCACCTCGGAGCAGCACGCCGCGCTGAAGCTCGGCTCGTCCAGCGCCAAGTTCCTGCGCACGCTGGCCAGGTCGGCGATCGTCCAGGCCAAGGACCGCGGCTTCCACGTCACCTTCAGCGGCGAGGACGCGGCCCGCACCCCGGCCGAGCGCCTGGTGCCCTACGTCGCCGCGGGCTTCGAAGCCGGCGCCGACCGGTTCCGGCTCGCCGAGACCGTCGCCTGCCTGTCGCCCTGGCAGATGCAGGACGTGATCGCCGAGCTGACCGCGATCGACGGCTCCGAGATCGAGATCCACTCGCACAACATGCTGGGCATGGCGGTCGCCAACTCGCTGGCCGCCGTCCGGGCCGGGGCCAAGTGGATCTCCGCCACCGTCGGCGGCATCGGCGAGCGCGGTGGCAACGCCCCGCTGGCCGAACTGCTCACCTCGCTGCGGGTCATCCACCAGGACACCCGCTTCGACCTGAGCCACCTCACCGAGCTCTCCCGGGTCGCCCTCAGGGGCGCCGGTCTCGGCGAGGCGTTCCAGTCCGGTCCCACCAGCTCGCACTCCTTCGCCTACGAGCTCCCCGGCCAGCTCACCCACCCCGAGGCGTACGAGACGCTGCCCGCCGAACTGGTCGGCAACTCCCGCGAGCTGCTGGTCCGCACCCGCCTCACCCCGCCACTGGTCGAGTGGGCGCTGAACGACTCCGGCATCGACGTCGACAGCGCCGCCTTCACCAGCTGGCTGACTGACCGCCAGGAGCGGTCCGGTGGAGCGCTGTTGGACCGCGACGGCATCCGCAAGGCCGCGATCGAGTTCCAGGCCGCCTGATCCCACCGGACCCACCCCCGGCGGACCGGCGCCCCCCCACACACCGAGCCGCCACCCGACCGACCGAAACAGACCACGAACCGGAGCTGACACATGTCCACCGCCACCCCCCTGACCGGCACCTGTCCCGAGTGCGAGACCGATCTGACCGTCCCGCCGATGGCCGTCGGCGAGACCCTCTCCTGCCCGGAGTGCATGCTGACCCTGCGCATCGAGGAGATCGGCGAGGGCCGGCTCACCCTCGAGATGATCCAGGTCTCGCTGCGCGACTGGGGCCAGTGAGATGTCCCTCAAAGTCGCCATCGTGGCCGACCGGATCGCCTGGGAGGAGCGCCAGCTCCTCCAGGCGGCCCCGGCCCTCGGCCTGACCATCCACTGGGTCAACGACGAGTCGCTCTGCCTCGGCGCCGACGGTGAGCCGTCCCTCCGGGACTACGACGTCCTGCTGGTGCGCAGCCGCAGCTACACCCGCGGCGGCCTGATCGCCACCCTGGCGGAGGCGGCCGGCGTCGCGGCCGTCAACAGCGCGCGGGCGATCAACGCCTGTGAGAACAAGGCGGTGCTGCGCACCACGCTGCGTGCCGCCGGCGTGCCGGTGCCCGACTACCGCCTCGTGCTCTCCCGCAAGGACTTCGAGAAGGCCGTCGAGGAGATCGGCACCCCCGTGGTGCTCAAGCCGATCTACGGCGGCATGGGCAAGCGGGTCACCCTGATCCGGCACAGCGACACCGCCAACTCCGTCTACGACTACGTCGAGGACCTCGGCCACGCGTTCGAGCAGGCATGCCTGGTCGAGCCGTTCCTGGCCGGAGGCTCCTCGGTCCGCTGCCTGGTGGTCGGCCGGGAGATCGTCGGCGCCGCCGAGTTCGCCAGCGCGGGCACCGACTGGCGCAACAACGCCGCCCTCGGCAACCAGACCAGCGCCATCGGACACGACCCCGACATCGTCAAGATCGTCGACGCCGTGGTGGACGAACTCGGCGCCGGGATCTACGGCGTGGACCTGTTCCGCACCGACGACGGCTTCGTGGTCAACGAGGTCAACCACGCGCCCGGCTTCCGGGCCGTGGCCACCGCCGCCGGCGTCGACGTCCCCGCGGCGATCGGCGCCTGCCTCCAGGAGCAGTTCTCATGACAAGAGCAGGAGTCGTCGGGGCCTCCGGGCTGGCCGGCGGCGATCTGATCCGGCTGATCACCCAGCACCCCGACCTGGAACTGACCTTCCTCGGCGGGTCCTCCAACATCGGCCGCCGCCCGGCCGAACTCCACCCCAACCTGCGCGTCGACCTCGGCCTCACCGTGCAGCCGGTCACCGAGGCGGTCGCCGACCAGGTCGACGTGCTCTTCCTGGCCACCCCCGCCCCGGTCTCCGGCGAGCTCGCCGAACTGCTGGCGGACAAGGTCGAGTCGATCATCGACCTCAGCGGCGCCTTCCGGATCCGCACCCCCGAGGTGCACGACCGCTGGTACCCCAAGGTCAAGCGGCGCACCGAGCTCGCCGACCGCTTCGTCTACGGCGTGCCCGAACTGGTCGCCGACCAGCTGGTCGGCGCCCCGCTGATCTCGCTGCCCGGCTGCTACGCCACCGCCCTCACACTCAGCCTCGCGCCCCTCACCCTGGGCCTCGGGCTGGACCTGAAGACCGTGGTGGTGGACGGCAAGAGCGGGTCCAGCGGCGGCGGCCTCAACCTGCGCACCACCGACCTGCACCCGCTGCGCAACGGCGCCATCGCCCCGTACGCGCCCACCGGCCACCGGCACGCCGGCGAGGTGGGCGACTTCCTGGCCCGGGCCAAGAAGGGCGGCATCGGCTCGCTGTCGATGTCCGCCTACGGCGTCTCACACGTGCGCGGCCTGCTCACCAGCGCGTACGTCTTCACCGACGCGCCGGTGGACCAGCGCGAACTGCAGCGCGCCTACACCCGGTTCTACAAGGGCAAGCCGTTCGTCCGGGTCCGCCGGCACGACGAGACACTGATCCCGATGCCGGACCCGCAGGCCGCGCTCGGCTCCAACTACTGCGACGTGACCGTCCTGCACGACCCCGAAGGCGGCCGGATCGTCGCGCTGGGCGCGCTCGACAACCTGGTCAAGGGCGCAGCCGGCCAGGCCGTCCAGGCGGCCAACATCCGCTTCGGCCTCCCCGAGGAGACCGGACTGACCATGCACCCGGTGATGCCCGCATGAGCGGCCCCGGCGGCACCCCCGCCCCCACCGTGGTCAAGCTCGGCGGCAGCTGCCTCGACGAACTCGACGGTACCTGGTGGGACGACCTGGCCGCACACGGCCGGCAGCGCCCGCTGGTCCTGGTGCACGGCTGGTCCAAGCCGCTCAAGCGGCTCAACCCGCGCCACACCGAGCCGTCGGCGATCCTGCGGGACCGCTACGGCAACCAGAGCCGCTGGACCACCCCCGAGGTCATCGCCGACATCAAGACCGTCAGCGCCGCGATGGCCGAGGACGTGCTGGGCCGGCTGGACAGCCGCGGCATCGCCGCCGAGTGGCTGCTCGGCAGCGACGGCCTGGTCCGGGCCGGCGAGGGCGAGCGCTGGTGGTGGCGGGACAAGCAACTGGTCGAGCTGGAGAACCTGGTCGGCCCGATCACCGGCGTCGACCCGGCCCCGCTGAAGGACCTCCGGCCCGGCCGCGCCTACCTGGTCACCCCGCTGGCCCGCAACGCGGCCGGCCAGGAGGTCAACAACGACGCCGACCGGGCGGCCGCGGCCATCGCCGCGGCGGTCGGCGCCACCGACCTGGTCCTGGTCACCGACGTCGAGCACCTGCTGATCGACGGACGGCCGGTGCACCGGATCAGCGCCCAGGACGCGACCGCCTTCCGCGACCAGGGCGCAACCGGCGGGATGCGCAAGAAGCTGCGCGCCGCGGGCGAGGCGCTGGACGGCGGCGTCCCGCGGGTCGTCATCGGCAGCGCCTCGGTCACCGACCTGCTCGACGGCCGCACCGGCACCCTGATCACCCCAGCCTGAGGAGCGAGCACGTGGCCACATCGCGCGTCCTGGTCGTCAACAACGGAACCCTGTCGCTCAAGCAGCTCCGCGGGCGGTTCGAGACCTTGGGCTCGGAGACCGAGGTGACGGACGCCGCCTCGGTGCCGGCCAAGCTCTCCGGCCGCTACCAGGCGATCGTGCTCAGCGGGACCAAGGTCCGCGCCTTCGACCAGGAGTTCTACAAACCGCTGGTCGACCTGGTGATGACCGCCGACGTCCCGGTCTTCGGGATCTGCGGCGGCATGCAGCTGATCGCCGTCTCGGCCGGCGGCGAGCTCGCCCCCGGTGAGCAGCGGGTCGGCGGTTACGAGGTGCAGGTCGACAAGGAGGAGCCGATCTTCTCCCACGTCAAGCCGACCGTGACGGTCTTCCACCGGCACACCCTCTACCTCCGGGCCGCCCCGGCCGGCTTCCGCTCGATCGGCCGCTCGGAACACGCGCCGGTGGAGTTCATCCGCTCGGAGGACGGCCGGATCCACGGCGCCCAGGCCCACCTGGAGTTCCGCAGCGACGGCCTGGAGATCCTGCGCGGCTTCGCCGAGATCTACCAGCAGTGAAGGCCGCCCTGCGCGCCGGCTCTCCCCGGCGCGCAGGGCCCCGACTTCAGTCACACACGCAGAGGACTACGACAATGAGTGATCTGGACAACCGCAAGGATCCCGCCCTCACCGTCCACCTGAACGGCAGCGGCGGCGAGATCAAGGGCTGGGTGGTCGTCGACTCGCTGTACAACGGCCTGGCCATGGGCGGCACCCGGATGACCCCCGGGGTCACCGAGGAGGAGGTGGCCGGCCTCGCCCGCGACATGACCCACAAGTTCATCCTGGCCGGCCTGCCGATCGGCGGCGCCAAGGCCGGCATCGTCTCCGACGGCAGCGACCGCGAGCAGACCTTCCGCACCTTCGGACGCACCGTCAAGCCGCTGCTGCACGGCGGCATCCACCTCGGCATCGACATGGGCGTCACCCCCGCCGACCGGGCCACCTTCTTCGACGAGGCCGGCTACGACCCGCGGTTCCGCCCCGGCGCCCCCGACATGCCGATCGACTGGCGCACCTACTACGAGCCGCTGATCGACGCGACCGGCCACGGCGTCGGCATCGCCGCCGTCACCGCCCTCGAGGGGGCCGGCCGCACCGGCTCCGCCCGGGTGGTCATCCAGGGCTTCGGCGCCGTCGGCCGGGCCGTCGCCGAGTTCCTGGAGGCGCGCGGCCACGTCGTCGTCGGCGTCGCCGACATCGACGGCACGATCAGCGCCGACCGCCTGCCGGTCGCCGACCTGATCGCCGTCACCGACGAGTTCGGCCGGATCGACCGCAGCCGACTGCCGCAGAGCGTCACCGTCACCAACGAGCCCGACGCCTGGCTCGACCTCGACGCCGACCTGCTCATCCTGGCCGCCCAGAAGCACGCCCTCAACG
>NZ_JBHUWH010000225.1:0-12099 GCF_042670125.1 Kitasatospora sp. NPDC057198
TGACCTCGCGCTCATTCATCTTAACCCCCACGTCCAAATTCAGCCTGGGCGTCACCGCTTGCGCAATTATTCCCCGCCGTCAAACCATTCACGTCTACGTGAATGGTTGCACGGTCGTGAACATGGGCGGAGACATGAACGGGGTACGAGGGATGCCCGCGACACTCGAACCGGAAGCGGCCGTGGTGCCACTGCGCCGCAACCGACGCTTCCAGACGCTCTGGGCCGGCTCCGCGTCCGCGATGCTCGGCACCTGCCTCGCCGACACCGCGTACCCGCTGCTGCTGCTCGCGATGACCGGTTCCCCGACGGTGGCCGGGGCGTTCGGCGCCGTCCAGTTCGGCGCCTCCGTGCTGTTCGGCCTGCACGGCGGCACGGTCGCCGACCGGTACGACCGGCGGCGGGTCCTGGTCCTCGCCGACACCGCCCGGCTGCTCACCGCGCTCAGCGTCGCGCTCGCCCTGGCCGCCGACCGGCTGACCGTCCCGCACGCGCTGCTGGCCGCCGCCGTCATCGGCGCGACCATGGCCTACGGCGGCCCCGCCCGGATGCTCGCGCTGCGCGCCGTCGTCCCGCCCGAGCAGTTCCGCCAGGCCCTCTCCCAGGACGAACTCCGGGTCAACGGCGCCGCGTTGGCCGGCCCGCCGCTGGCCGGGTTCCTGCTCGGCCTCGGCACCGCCGTGCCCTTCCTGACCACCGTCCTCACCTCCGGCCTCGCCCTCGGCGCGAGCGTCGCCGTCCGCTTCGACTCCCGCCCGGACGCGCAGGAGCAGGCGGGCGGCAGGGAGAAGGGCGCCGCGTTCGCCGGCCTGCGCTACCTGTTCGCCAACCGGATGCTGCGCGGCACCGTACTGGTCGCCTCTGCCCTCAACCTCACCGGCTCGGCGATGCTCCTCGCCGTCATGGTGCTGCTCCGCGACCACGGCACCTCCGAGGCGGGCATCGGCCTGGCCCTCACCGGCGAGGCCGTCGGCGGCCTGCTGGGCGCGCTGCTGGTCGCCCGCCTGCACCGCCTGCTGCGCCCCGGCGTCCTGCTGCTGGCCGTCGCCTGGGCCGCGGTGCTCTCCTTCGCCGCCCCCGCGGCGGCAGCCGGCCCGCCGGTGGTCTTCGCGGCCCTCGCCCTCACCGGGCTCGGCGTGCCCGCCCTGCGCGTCATGCTGGACGTCCTGGTCTTCCAGCGCGTCCCCGAGGCGATGCGCGGCCGCGCCATGGCCGGCACCATGACCCTCCTGATGGCGGGCCTCCCGCTCGGCACCATGGCCGCCGGCCTGCTGCTCGACCGGCTCCCGGCCCCCACCGTCCTCGTCCTGCTCGCCGCCGCCCTGGCCGCGGCCCTGCTCCCCCTCACCTTCGGCCGCACCCTGCGCGGCACCAGCTGGACGGCATGATCGGCGGGACGCGCACAATCAGGGGCTCGGCTGAGAACGGCGGAACGCGCACAATCAGGCGCTCGGCTGAGAACGGCGGAACGCGCACATACAGGGGCTCGGGGAACGGCGAGTCCGTGCTGCTGACGGCCGGAGCCCATCGGAGGTCCGTGCTGCTGCGTGTAGTAAACGGAACCGGAAGCCGATGCGCGCTCCGGCAGTGCACCGTCAGCAGACCCGGGCTCGCCGTTCCCCGAGCCCCTGGCGGGCTCTTCTCAGCTCTCCAGGCGGATGGAGGCGCGGGCCGAGAGCGGTCCGCCGGCCGGGCCGGTGAGGTCGGCCTGGACGAGGTAGTTGCCGGGCTGGGCGGGGGTCGGGTCGGGGGTCGCGCACTGGGGCTTGGAGCGGGTGCGGTCCCAGGTGAAGGTCTCGGTGATGCCGCTGTTGCCGCCGATCTGGGCCCAGGCGTCGGTGCGCTCGGTGATGCAGTCCGCGGAGGACCAGACGCGCTCGTTGGCGCTGGAGGTGACGGTCAGGAAGGAGTACTCGTGCGAGAGGTTGATCCGGCAGCCGGCCCCGGAGGAGTTGCGGATCGTCAGGGCCAGCTTCGGCTTGTCCTTGGTCGCGTACGAGTTCTGCGCCGAGGCGAGTTCGAGGGTGAGCTGCGAGGTGGTGCAGACCGGCAGCGCCATCACCTCGGCGGTGTTGACGGCCGGCGAGGCCCCGCCGCCGGCGCGGGAGGCGCCGCCGGTCGAGCCGCCCGAGGAACTCCCGCCGGTCGAGCCGCCCGCGGAGGAGCCGCCGCCCGAGGAGCCGCCGCCGGTGACGCTGATCTCGCCGCCCGCACCGCCGGCCGTCCCACCGGAGGAGCCGCCGGTCGAGCCCCCGGTGGAGCCGCCGCCGCCACCGGTGCCGCCGGGGCGGGTGGTGATCGCCGGGCCGGTGGGGGAGGCGCCGGGGGTGATGGACTGGGCGGGGGCGGGCAGCGGGCTGCTCCCGGCGGCCTTCTTCTGCTTGCCGTCGTCGCCGCCGAACGCCAGCAGGCCGACCACGAGGAGGACGACGGCGAGGGCGATGAGGACCACGGCGCGGCGCCGCCAGTAGATCGAGGCGGGCAGCGGTCCGACGGGCTGGCGCAGAGAAGGCACGCGCAAACTCTACGAGACCTTGTGCACCTGTTGACGCATCAACACCTCACCTGGACCACTTCCTTCACATGATCCGCAATTTGGTCCGGAAGAGGGACTCGACACGTCGGTGTGTCGCCCTATAGTCGCCCCCATGGCCTCACCGCACGACCACGCCTCCACCGGCACCAGCCTCGACCCGGCGCAGATGATCGCCGAGGCGCGGCGCGCGTTCTTCGTGATGTTCGGATTCCTCTGCCTGGTCTGGGCGGCGCAGTTGGTGAACTGGCTGCTCGACGGCGACATGGCCATGCTGCACGGCATCCGCCCGCACGACCCGGACACCCTCAAGTACCTGCTGACCGCGCCCTTCCTGCACGCGAACTGGCAGCACCTGGAGGGCAATTCGGGCCCGCTGTTCGTGTTCGGCTTCCTCGCCGCCTACCGCGGGGTGCGCAAGTTCCTCGGGCTGACGGCGCTGCTGGTGGTGACCAGCGGGATGACGGTGTGGCTGTTCCAGGACGGCGACACGGTGACGGTCGGCGCGAGCGGCGTGGTCTACGGCTACATCGGCTACGTGGTGCTGCGCGGCCTGTTCGACCGGAACCTGATCGACTCGCTGATCGGCCTGGTGATGGGCGCCTCCTTCGCCTACGTCCTGACCGCGGCGGTCCCGGGCACCCCCGGGGTGTCCTGGCTGGGCCACCTCGGCGGCCTGGTCGGCGGCCTGGCGGGGGCCTGGATCTTCCGCAACCGGGGCCCGAAGCCGGTCGCCGGATCGGCCGTCACCCCCGCCGCCGCCAGTGCCGCGGGGGGCGGCGACCTGCCGGTGCCCGCCCCGGCCAAGAAGGGCGGCCGGGCTCCGGCCGGCCCGGTCAGCCCGCGGGCGGACCTCCTCAAGGAGCTCGACGACCTGGGGCTTTAAGCCTCCGGGGCGGGGCGTGGCAGGATCGGAGGACCATGGCTGCCACTGCTCCGACCCTTGCCCCGGGCGCCGTCCAGGCGCTGCACTCGACCGTCATCGGCTGGTACGAGGCCCACGCCCGCGACCTGCCCTGGCGGGCCCCGGACGCCTCGCCGTGGGCCGTGATGGTCAGCGAGTTCATGCTCCAGCAGACGCCGGTGAAGCGGGTGCTGCCCGCGTACGCGGCCTGGCTGGAGCGCTGGCCCGCGCCCGCCGACCTGGCCGCGGACGCGCCCGGCGAGGCGGTGCGGATGTGGGGCCGGCTCGGCTACCCGCGCCGGGCGCTGCGGCTGCACGGCGCGGCCGTCGCGATCACCGAGCGGCACGGCGGCGAGGTGCCGAGCGACCACGCGGCGCTGCTGGCGCTGCCCGGGGTGGGGGAGTACACGGCGGCCGCGGTCGCCTCGTTCGCCTTCCGGCAGCGGCACGCGGTGCTGGACACCAACGTCCGCCGGGTCCTCGCCCGGGCGGTGACCGGCGTCGAGTACCCGGCGAACGCCACCACCGCCGCCGAGCGCCGCACCGCGCACGAGCTGCTGCCCGCCACCGACGAGCGGGCCGCCACCTGGGCGGTCGCGGTGATGGAGCTGGGCGCCCTGGTCTGCACCGCGCGCGGCCCGGAGTGCGGCGCCTGCCCGCTGCTGGCCGAGTGCGCCTGGCAGCGGGCCGGCCGCCCGCCGTACCAGGGCCCGGCGCGCCGCGGCCAGACGTACGAGGGCACCGACCGGCAGGTGCGCGGCAAGCTGCTGGCGGTGCTGCGGGACGCCCACGGGCTGGTCGAGCAGGGCCGGCTGGACGTGGTCTGGCCGGACGCGGTGCAGCGCGCCCGGGCGCTGGACGGGCTGGTCGCCGACGGGCTGGTCGAGCCGGTCGGGCCGGGCACCTACCGGCTGCCGCAGTAGCGGCGCCCGGACGTGCGGCGGCCCGCCGCCCCGGAGACCGGGGAGGCGGGCCGTCCTCATGCTCGGGCGGGCCTCAGAGCGCGCCCTCCAGGGCGGCCTCGGCCTTGGCCTCGGCGGCGTCCGCGCCACCGCGGAGCTTGACCTCGCGGATGAACAGCGAGGCGGCGATGGCGACCACGCTGATCACGGTGCCCCACAGGAAGACGGTGTGCATGCCGTTGGCGATGCCGTGCTGGAGCACCGAGACCGCCTCGGGCGGCATGCTCTTCAGCGTCTCCGGGCTCATCGAGCCGGTGGACTCGCCCCCGGCCGGCATCCCGGCGGCCTTCAGGGTGTCGTTGAGCCGGTTGATGTAGAGCGTGCCGAACAGGGCCACGCCGAAGGAGCCGCCGATGGTGCGGAACAGGGTCGCGGAGGACGAGGCGACGCCCATGTCCTTCATCTCCACGCTGTTCTGCGCGACCAGCATGGTGACCTGCATCAGGAAGCCCATGCCGGCGCCGAGCACCACCATGTAGCAGGAGGAGGTGAAGCTCTTGGTGTCCACGGCGAGGGTGGACAGCAGCAGCGAGCCGCCGGCCATCACGGTGGTGCCGATGATCGGGAAGATCCGGTACTTGCCGGTCTTGGTGATGGTCTGGCCGACCACCAGCGAGACCACCAGCATGCCGAACATCATCGGCATCAGCAGCAGGCCGGAGTTGGTGGCCGAGGCGCCCTGCACGATCTGCTGGTAGGTGGGCAGGAAGGTCACCGCGCCGAACATCGCGAAACCGACGATGAAGCCGATGATCGAGACCATGGTGAAGTTCCGGTTGCGGAACAGCTTGAGCGGGATGATCGGCTCGGCGACCCGCTGCTCGACGTAGCAGAAGCCGATCAGCGAGGCGAGGCCGAGCGTGCCCAGGCCGAGGATCTGCTTCGAGCCCCAGGCGTACTCGTGGCCGCCCCAGGTGGTGACCAGCACGGCCGAGACGATGCCGACGGTGAGCAGGGTCGCGCCGAAGTAGTCGATCTTCGCGTTGGAGCGGATCTTGGGCAGCTTCAGCACCACGACGATGAAGACCAGCGCGATGGCGCCCAGCGGCAGGTTGACGTAGAACGTCCAGCGCCAGTTCAGGTGGTCGGTGATGAAGCCGCCGATCAGCGGGCCGCCGACGGTGGCCAGCGCCATCACGGCGGCGAACATGCCCTGGTACTTGCCGCGGTCGCGGGGCAGCACCAGCGCGCCCATGATCGACATCACGCCGACCATCAGACCGCCGGCGCCCAGGCCCTGGACGGCGCGGAAGGCGATCAGCTGGGTCATGCTCTGCGACAGGCCGGACAGCGCCGAGCCGAGCAGGAAGATCGCGATCGAGACCAGGAACGAGCCCTTGCGGCCGTACAGGTCGCCGACCTTGCCCCAGATCGGGGTGGAGGCGGCGGTGGCCAGGGTGTAGGACGTCACCACCCAGGACATGTGCTCGGCGCCGTGCAGTTCGCCGACGATGGTGGGCATCGCGGTGCCGACGATCAGGTTGTCGAGCATGGCGAGCAGCATGGTGATCACCAGGCCGACCATCACCAGGCGGATCTCGCGGTGCGGGCGCTGCTCGAACTCGTCGGGCTTCCCGAGTTCGACGACGGGTTCCTCCGGAACCGCCGCTGACTGCTGGGTTGTCATGGTGCGTCTCTCCCGGGGCGCAGGTGCCGCGGGGTGCCGCGGCGGTACTTACTTGACGACCGGCTAGTTAATCGCCGTCCGGCACGGTAGGTTGTTCCCTAGCCGGTCGTCAAGCCAGTTTCGGAACAGCCCCCCTGGGCAGGGAGAATGCCGACAGAAACGGGCCTTGACACCCGCCCTCCGCACCCGCTCCCCGAGGCAGGCCGCCAGCGATGACCACCACCCAGAGCCCCCGCAGCGACACCAGAGCGCGGATCATCGACGTGGCCCTGGAGTTGTTCGCCGAGCACGGCTACGAGAAGACCTCGCTGCGGGAGATCGCCGACCGCCTCGGCGTCACCAAGGCCGCCCTCTACTACCACTTCAAGACCAAGGACGACATCGTCCGCGGCATCGTGGAGAAGATGGCCGCCCCGCTCGACGACGCCATCGCCTACGGCGAGGGCAAGCCCTGGTCGCCCGAGCTGCGCGACGAGCTGCTGCGCCGGTTCGCGGCCGGGATGGGTGAGCGGGCCCCGCTGCTGCGCTTCTTCCACGAGAACCAGCCCGCGCTGCGGGAGTCCGCGGCCGGGCTGGCCTTCAAGGACCGGATGATCCGGATGATCAGCCTGCTGCACGGGCCGGAGCCGACCTTCCGCGACAAGCTGCGCGCCACCGTGGCGCTGACCTCCATGCACTCGGCGATGTTCCTGCTCAAGGCCGACCTCTGCGAGCCCGGCCAGCCGGTCACCCCGGTCGAGGAGGCGATGGACGCCGCCCTGGAGGTCGCCCTGGAGGTCGCCGCACGCATCGAGCCGTCCGCGCGGTAGGCGCGGACGGCTCGGGGCTGAGCGGCGGTACGGGGGCGGCGGATCAGAAGTTGTTCGCGCCGTGCTGCTTCAGGTAGCCGACCGGGTCGATCACCTTCGCGTACTGGTTGGCGGTGCGGATCTCGAAGTGCAGGTGCGGGCCGTGCGAGTTGCCGGTGTTGCCGGACTTGCCGACCTGCTGGCCCGCCTCCACGTGCTGCCCGGCCTTCACGCCCAGCTGCGACAGGTGCGCGTACTGCGCGAAGCGGCCGTCGGAGAGCTTCAGCACGATCTGGTTGCCGTAGGCGCCCGCGTAGCCGGAGGACACCACGGTGGCGTCGCCGACCGCCAGCACCGGGGTGCCGACCGAGACCGCGAAGTCGGTGCCGGTGTGGTAGCCGGCCGCGTACGCGGCGTTGGTCTTGTGGTACGGGTTGCTGATCGTCGCGCCCGGCGCGGGGGAGGACCAGGACGGCTTGACCGGCTCGGGCGCCGGCGTCGGCGTCGGCTCGGGCTCCGGGGTCGGCGCCGCGGCGGCGGGGGCGGCCTGCTGCTCGGCGGCGGGGGCCGCGGCCTGCTCGGTGGCCTGCTGCGCGGCGGGCTGCTGCTCGGCGGCGGGGGTCGCGGCCTGGTCCGTGGCGGTCAGCCCGGTGCGCTGCTCGCTGCGGCTGGCCTGCTCGTCCTGGTGCTGCGGCTGCCCGTCCTGGTGGCCGCTGCCGTCCTGCCCCAGGGCGTCGGAGATCGCGTCCTTGACGTTCTTGACCTGCTCGCTCTCGGCGCCGGCCGCGGACGGCAGCTGGAGCTTCAGCTCCTTGGAGCCGCTGTCGGCGCCGGCCGCGGCGGTCGTGACGGCGGCCTGCTCGGTCGCCGGGTGCGAGCCCTGCGCGATGGCCTGGCCGGTGGGGATCAGCAGCGCGCCGGCGGCGACCACCGCGGCGCCCGAGGCGAGGGCCTTGGCGGGTGCCAGCCGGGCCGTGGTGAGCGGGCCGGCGGAGAGCACCGAGCGGACGTGGCGGGTGCTGATCGCCTGGAGAAGCCGGCGGCCGGTGGCGGGGAGAGAACGCATCGGGAGTCGGTACCTCACGGACGGGGCCAGTGCGGGGCCGAGCCGGTGGGGCTCGCCGAACTGGTGGAACGACTCCGGTGTAAACGACCCGGACGCGCAGGCCCAAGAGTGTGACCTACGACGGTCCGTAGTGCACAAGTCGGGCAAAAGGGCGCCCCGGACCAGCGGGCAGGCCGGGTTTTCCCGCCCCAAACCTCCTATCCCGGGTCGTATGTCGGAAATGTGCTGTGAGCAGCGCCACCGGGGACCGGCCGGTTTGGGCCCGGATCGCCCCGGGTACAACCCGCTTTCGAACCAGCTGCACCATCCGATCCACCGACCGTCGGAGATGATCAGCTGATGAACGACACCCCTGTTCTGGACCGCCGCTTCCACAGCCGCCGCCAGGCCGACCGCCTGCTCTCCGGCAGCCGCCCGCAGACCGTCCGCGAGGCGCTCACCGCGCTGGCCGCACTGGCCGACGGCCCCCACCCGCTGGACGAGCCCGTCGACATGTACGGCAACGGCATCGTCCGCACCCTGGAGCGCCGCACCGCCGAACTGCTTGGCAAGCCCGACGCCGCCTACTTCCCGACCGGCACGATGGCCCAGCAGGCCGCCCTGAAGACCTGGGCCGACACCCACGGCCCGGTGGTGGCCATGCACCCGCTCGCCCACCCCGAGGTGCACGAGCGCCGCGCCCACCAGGTCCTCTCCGGCCTGCGCAGCGTCCCGCAGACCGGCGCCCGGCGGCACCCCACCGCCGCCGAGCTGGCCGGCCTGGACGAGCCGTACGACGTGCTGATGCTGGAGCTGCCGCTGCGCGACGCCGGGTTCCTGCTGCCCGACTGGGCGGAGCTGGAGGCGCTGTACGAGCTGGCCGAGCGGCAGGGCCGCCCGGTCCACCTGGACGGCGCCCGGCTCTGGGAGTCCGCCCCGCACCTGGGCCGCACCCTGCCGGAGGTCTGCGCCCGGGCCGGCTCGGTGTACGTCTCCTGCTACAAGTCGCTCGGCGGCCACAGCGGCGCCCTGGTGGCGGGCGAGGAGGAGTACGTCCGGCGGATCAAGGTCTGGCGGCACCGCTACGGCGGCAACCTCTGGCAGCAGTGGCCCGCCGCGCTCTCCGCGCTGGCCGGCCTGGAGCACGAGCTGCCCCGGCTGCCCGGGTACGTGGCGCACGCCAAGGTGGTCGCCGCCGCGCTGGCCGGGGCCCCCGGCGCCCGGGTCCACCCGGAGCCGCCGCACACCCACCAGTTCCAGTTCTGGCTGCCGTACGCCGCCGACCGGCTCAACGAGGCCGGCTGCCGGCAGGCCGAGGAGCAGGGCGTCGCGCTGTTCGGCGGCTGGCGCGAGCCCGGCCCGCAGCCGGGGCTGTCGATGACCGAGGTGACGGTGCTCGCCGACGGGGCCGGGTGGAGCGCCAAGGAGGTCACCGCGGCGCTGGAGTCCTTCCTCGCCCTGCTCTGACCCTCGCCCGGACGGCGCCCGGGAACGCGAAGGGCCCCGGCGGTTCGGAAACCGCCGGGGCCCGCACGCACTACCGATCAGGCGTCACTTCCGGACGGGAGAGACCATGATCATGGCTTCCAGGTTGTTGTGGGACTGCCACAGCACCTCGATCTTGGTGCGGGTGTCCGGCACCTGGACGCCGCTGTACGGGTTCTCCGCGAACCAGTACTTGGTGGTGTGGTCGTTGAAGACCGTCACCCCGCGCGAGCTCGGGATCTTGGTGAGCGCGTCGGCCTTGTGCAGGTTCAGGCCGTCGGTGCGCTCGAAGCCGAAGCTGGCGTCGTACGACTGGAAGCGCGGACGCATCAGCGTGCCGTCGTTCCACTTGATCGGCGCCGGGTGGGCGTCGACCGGCAGGATCAGGCCCTGGCCCGGGTGGTTGGCCACGTTGTTGTCGGACTGCGAGGAGTCCCACAGCCAGATCAGGACGCCGTTCTGGTTGGCGTAGTGCTCCACCCAGTCCGGACGCGCGGCCGAGCCGAAGTTGTACGGGCCGGTCTTGAGCGTGGTGTCGAACGAGACGTACTGGCGGTTCTCGACCAGGTAGTGCTGGTCGTAGTCCTTGGCGAACTTGCCGGAGATCCGGGAGAAGCCCGCGGCGGTCCAGCCGTTGTCGCCGTTCTCGGCGCCGTCGGTGAACAGGGCCGCGCCGTCCGCGGTCACCGCGATGTTGTCCAGGGCCAGGCCCTTGTAGTGGACGCCGCCGTCGGTGGTGTTGCGGAAGCGGACCTTGACGGCCTGCCCGGCGTACGCGTCCAGCGGGAAGGACAGGTCGCCCCACGCGCCGTTCGAGCTGCCGTTGATGGCGCTGTCCGGCAGCGCGGCGCCGTTGAAGGTGCCGGCCAGCGCGGTCCAGTTCTTGCCGCCGTCGGTGGAGACCTCGGCGTACGCGTAGTCGTAGTCCGTCTCCAGCTCGAACCACGCCTTCGCGGTCAGCGTGGCCGAGGACTTGCCGGTGAGGTCGACGTCACGGGTCAGCGAGACGTTCAGGTCGTCGGCGCTGCCGCTCCACCACTCGTTGCCACCCTCGAACGGGGTGTTGATCTCGGTGGTGACCGTCTTGGCCGGCAGGTTGACGATCAGGCCCTGCTTGCGCTTGGTGTTGTACTCGACCGGGCCCAGCAGCGAGACCGAGGTCTGGCCCGCCTTGGCGGTGTCGTAGTTCAGCCAGCCCAGCTTGAGCTTCGACCAGACGTCCAGGTCGTTCGGCATGTCGCCGATCTCGTTCTTGCCCTCGCCCAGCCAGGAGCCGGAGGACATCAGCGACCAGAAGCCGACCGAGTTGTCGACGCCGGGGGTGCCGGTGGTGTCGTACAGGTCCGGCAGGCCGAGGTCGTGGCCGTACTCGTGGGCGAACACGCCCAGGCCGCCGTTCTCCGGCTGCATGGTGTAGTCGCCGACCCACAGGCCGGTGGCGCCGATCTGGGTGCCGCCGAGCTTGTTGTTGTCCGGGCCGGTCTTGCCGGCCTGGTTGGCGTACGCGTAGGAGCGGTGCGCCCACAGCGCGTCGGTGCCCTGCACGCCGCCGCCGGCCGACTGGTCCTCACCGGCGTGGACGATCTGGAAGTGGTCCAGGTAGCCGTCCGGCTCGTTGAAGTTGCCGTCGCCGTCGTAGTCGTAGCGGTCCCACTGGTCGTACTGCGCCAGGTCGGCCTTGATCTGGGCGTCGGTGCGGCCCTTGGCCTTCTGGTCGGCGACCCAGGCGTCGATGCCGTCGCGGATCAGGTCCTGCGCGTTGGCGCAGACGTGCTGGCCGCAGTAGTCCGAGCCGTAGCGGGCCTCGTTCCACGGCACCCGCACCCAGTCGGTGACCAGGCCGTCGACCGAGTACCGGCCGGAGGACTGGCGCTCGTAGTACGTCTTCAGCGAGGGCTTGTCCTTCGCGAAGTAGACGTCCTGGTAGTGGGCCTGGTTGTAGTCCGCCTGCCAGGCCGTCGAGTTGTCGTTCTTGCGGTCCGGCGCGGCGATCTGGTTGTGCGCGGGGCCGGGGGTGCCGCCGTACTTGACCTTGCCGTCGGAGGTCTTGGTGGTGGTGTCCACCTGGTCGCCGAAGTCGACCAGGATCGTGAAGATCTTGTCGGTGCGCTCGCGGGAGAGCTCGACGTACTTGTCGCGGCCCAGCTTGATCGAGGAGCCGCTGCCGTGCTGCTCGACCTTCGCGGTGCCGTTGACCAGCTGCTCCACCGCGGCGTTCTGCTCGGCCTGCTGCTTCGCGGCCAGCGGGCTCTGCAGTTCGCGCGGGACGCTGTCGTTCTGGATGACGTCGGCCGGGTCGGTGACCCTCGTGTCGGCCGGGGCGGCCGTGGCCGTGCCCGGGAGCATTCCGGCGCCCAGCGCGGCGGTCACCGCGACGGCGGCGGAAGCCGCGACAGCCCTCTTGGTTATTTTCAACGTGGTGACGTCCTCCCCTTACCGGTGGGGCTGGTGGCCGGACCGGTGAACCAATGCAAGACAGGTGGACGACATTTGACCCAAGGTCCGGTAAAAAAGAAAGACCTTGACCGTGGCATGGCCACGCCGCTATGCTCCCGCAACCCGTATCGCCTGACGATCCGTCAATCTACCTTTACGCCTTGCGGACCAAGGGTCGGTCGTGCTCGCACCGCACCGTGTCGCACCCGTTCGGCGGCCCCGCGGCCCCCTATTCACACCACACGGAAACCTAAACAGTTTTTCAACTGAAAAGCCGCGCACGGAAAAGCCGCCGCCCCCGACCTGTCCGGGTCGGGGG
>NZ_JBHUWH010000226.1:0-12053 GCF_042670125.1 Kitasatospora sp. NPDC057198
GTCCGCCGTGGCCGCCAGGAACCAGGCCAGCAGCCGGGTCTTGCCCGCTCCCCGCGGACCGGTCACGGCCACCGTCCGGGGCGCCTGCGACGGCTGGCCGCCGGTGGCCCAGGCGAGCAGGGCCGCCCCCGCGGCGGCGGTGGCCGGGTCGGGTACGGGCAGGGCGTGCGGTGTGGCGGCGGCGGGGTGCGACACGGTCAGCGCCCCTCCGCCGCCTGGGCCGCGTGCGCCTTCAACCGCCGTACGCCCTCCGCCCGTTCGGCCGCGCTGTCGCCGTAGGGGACGTTGTGGGTGAGCCCGGCCTCCGGGAACACCTGCTCCAGCCACATCGCGCAGTAGTGGCCCGGCAGGAAGCATGCCTGCAGTTCGGTGTGGATCCGGGTGACCTGTTCGGGCTCGATCCCCGCGGCGTACATGTCCGACCAGACCTGTTCCTCCGGGTGCACGCAGATGCTGCCGGCCCTGGTCACCAGTTGCTTCTCGCCGTCCGGGGTGACGAACTCGAAGGTCGCGTACGCCTCGACCCCGGCGGTGGTGCGGATGTCCTCCAGCACCAGCGGCCACCAGTTCTCCGGCGAGGAGAACGCCGCCGGGTCGGTCCCCCGCATCGCCTCCTCCGTCGCCCGGAACGCGGCGAACGCCCGCTCCGGATCGTCGGTGGACGCGATCGCCTCCAGCAGCAGGTCGAGCTGCAGCAGTCCCTCCGCGAACGCCTCCGGCGCGGAGTTGACGAACCGTTCGGGCTCGTCGTACCCGATCAGGATCCCCCGCACCGCCCCGTCCGGCGCCACGCACAGATCGTACGCCCGGTCCGACCCGAGCCGGCCCCACGCCGCGTGCTCCGCCTCGTCGAGCGCCTGCCCGTCGGCCGCCGCGTACTCCCGCAGCGCGGCCGGCTCCTCCAGCAGCGTGTGGAAGTACGGCTTCACCTGCAACGGGAGCACCGATCCCCCGACCCGGGCCAGCGCGGCCGCCTCCGGCCCGCCCGGCGCCCCGGGCGCGAACCGCCGTACGCCCTCCTCCCCGAAGCGGGCGACGATACGGTCGTGGGTGCTGGTCACATCGTTCTCCTGGCGTGGTGGTCGGGTCGGTCGGGCGGCACTAGGCCCTGGGCGTCGCGCGCCCGGCAAGATCGGCCGGACAGGGCCTAGCAGTCCAGTGCGTCGGCCACCTGTTCCAGGACGGAGTGCCAGTAGGACTCCGGGTCCTCTACCGCGGCGGGGTCGGTCCGCTTCATCAGTGCCAGCAGCCGTTCGGCCGACTCCTCGGACTCGGTCGCTCCCTCCTCGCTCGCGTCCGGGTCGTAGTGGGGCCGTTCCGCCTCCAGCGCGTGCAGGAAGAACGCCAGGGAGTCGATGCTGCTGTTGAGCCGGTGCGGATTCTGCCCGTCAGGAACGCAGTACACCTGCCCGGTGGAGGTGTCGATCACCAGGCTGTCGAACCCGATGCCGCCCAGGTTCGTCCACGAGGACATGTCGAAGGGGCAGTCCGGGTAGTCCGCGGCGAAGCGCGCCCAGCTCTCGCCGCCCACCCGCAGCGCGCCGTCGCACAGCGACTGGTCCGCTTCGAACCAGCCGATCCGGTCCGGCAGGCCGACCTCGCGCAGGAAAGCCCGGGTCGGCTCGTGCGCGATGCCCGCGAGCGCCCGGTCGTCGAGGGTCACCAGCTCCTCGGCACCGAATACCGCCTCCATCTCCTCCCGGCCGACGAGGAAATTCACGACACCACGCTCCCGCCCAGATCTGCGCCAATTCGAGGCACTGTACCACCGGAATGAAAAGGGAATTATTTGACTTTGGGCGGCGCCCAGGGCCCTTTGGCTCTGGGTCTCACGCCGGGATGCATTCGGTTCAAGCGGCCCTCCATCTCCCGGTTCCCGCTTTTCACGGATGCCGTGCCCGCTCTCCAGGAAATGGATTCACAGCCTCCGCTCGGAATGGATCGGATTCTTGCTCCTGCCGACGAGTATGAATTCGTTCCCCGACCCCTCGGCCCCGTACTCGACCCGGAGGGCGGCGTAGTTGTTGCTAGTGAACTTCGCCGGTCCCTTCTCCCTGGCCGCGTAGTTCCCGTAAGGCAGACGGGTTTCTCCCCGAGCTTGGCCCGGAGGTCGTCGCGGCCGGGCTCGCGGGGGCGGATCCGCAGGAATTCCTGCGCGCTCTTGGCGTCGGCCTCGGCCGTGTCCTCGGCGATCTTCCCGAGGCCGTGGCCCTTGCCGTGCAGTGCCTGCTTGCTCTTCTTCACCGCCACCGCGGCCGCGTCGTCCTTGAGCGACTTGAGGCACTTGCCCATGGCCTTGCCGATGGGGCTCTTCATCAGAACTCCAGCGTTTCGAGCTTGGCGTTCAGCGCCTCGCCGTGGCCGCCCACGTCCTCGGCGTGCCGGTGCATCGCCTCGGCGTACCTCGCGAGCCCCTCCGGGTCGATGTAGAAGCCCTCACTGCCGCTCCCGCCGCCGATGGCGGAGTCGACGGCGCCCAGCAGGGCTTCGGCGCCCGCCCCGGCCACGAGTTCGACCAGGGGCTGGATGACCGCCTCGAGGACCATGCCGATGACGTACTGCTCGAGTTGCTGCTCCAGGTAGTCGACGAGCCTGGTGGCCGCCTTCGGCGATGTCGCCCATGTGCTTGCCGGAGACGCTGTTCCACTTGTTGACGAGCGCGTCGTACGAGGCGCCCCGGTAGAACTCGCCGAGCTCTTCGAGCGTGTGCGTCACGCCCCGCTTCGTCTCGTTCATGTTGTCGGCGAACTCTCTGACATGCGCGACGAATTCACGCACCTTGTCCTCGTCGATCTCCGGCCAGTTCACGCCGATGATCTGAAGGAACGTCACCACCTCGCCCGGCAGCTCGATCGCCACGGTCCCTCCCCCTCCCGCAGCCGCTCCCGTCCGCCCCGGTCGCAACTTGTATGACTTTCATTTCAACGCCTTGATCTTGCGGGACTTCGCGCTCCGGCGCGGGCGACTTGACCATGTCTTTGACGGGGCCGCGGGGTGGCACGGCGGTGGCCCGCGAGTGAAGTGTTCGCGCCAAGGATTCCGGCGGAGCGGACGGGGCGTCAGACTGCTGGCATGCGAATGCCTCTACGCGCGTTGAAGATCCGGGCCGCCTCGGTCGCCGCCCTCGGCCTGCTGACCCTCGTCCCGACCGCCGTGGCCGCCGGTCAGGCGCAGGCCGCGGTCAGCGGGAACGTCTGCTACTCGGCGCTGCCCAGCCAGGGCCGCGACACCATCCGGCTGATCGACGCGGGCGGGCCGTTCCCGTACTCGCAGGACGGCGTGGTGTTCCAGAACCGGGAGGGCGTCCTGCCCGCGCAGGCGGCGAGCTACTACCACGAGTACACGGTGATCACGCCGGGCAGTTCGACCCGCGGCGCCCGCCGGATCATCACCGGCAAGGTCTACCACGAGGACTACTACACGGCCGACCACTACGCGACGTTCTACCGCGTGAACTTCGGCTGCTGACCGCCCCGGGTCCGAGCCCCGACGGGGCACCGGTCCGATAGGTTGGGCGGGTGCGGCCGGCCCGGTCGCACCCGCCCCGCCGATCCGATCAGCCCGAAGGACCGAGGACCCCCATGAACGCCCCCCTGCCGGGCTTCGCCGGCCGCACCTACCTCTTCGAGGTCGACAACGGCGCCTCCTTCCGCAACTCCTACTCCGCGGACGGCACCCGGCTGCGCTGGGAGGGTCTCGGCGAGTCGGCCGGCCAGTACGAGGACGTCCCGCTGCACGTCGCGGCGATCGGCCCCGGCCTCTGGTTCGTCTCCTGGACGGAGCGCAGCGGCATCACCGTCAGCCACGTGATGGACCTCGACGCCCTGACGGTGAAGGTCTTCTGGACGTGGGAGGGCGAGACCGGCCGGGTCGGCGAACTCCACACCGGCACCCTCACCCCGGCCCAGTAGCTCCCGTCGGCCCGGCAGCCCCCGTCGGCCCGGTAGCCCGTCGGGCTCAGACCGGGACGACCGCCACCGGGCAGTGCGCGTGGTGGAGGACGGCGTGCACCGGGGTCGCCAGCCGGAGGCCGAAGCGGGGTGCGGGCTCGTGCCGGGAGAGCACCACCAGGGCGGCGGTCCGGGACTCCTCGACCACGGTGGCGGCGGCGGAGCCGGTCAGCTGGTGGCTCTCCACCTGTACGGCCGGGTAGTCCTCGCGCACCGGGTCGCAGGTGCGGCGCAGCAACTGCTCGTGCAGTTGGGCCTCCTCGCCCAGTTCGTCGACCATCGGCGCCATCCGCCCCACGTCGGCGACCACCGGCGACCAGACGTGCACGGCCCGCACCGGCAGGCCCCGGCGGGCGGCGGTCTCGCAGCCGAACCGCAGCGCGGCGGCGTCGCGTTCGTCGTGGACGGCGACCAACACCGGCCCGTCCGGGTGGTCGGCGCCGCGGACCACCGCCACCGGGCAGGCGGCGTGCGCGGCCACCCGCAGGCTGACCGAGCCGAGCAGCAGCGAGGTGAAGCCGCCGTGGCCGCGCGTTCCGAGCACCGCGAGCGAGGCGTGCTCGGCCGCGGTCAGCACGGCCTCTCCGGCGTCGCGCGGCACCACGTCCCCGGTGATCCGCAGCCCGGGGTGGGCGGCCTCCAGCGTGGTCTGCACCGCGTCCAGCAGTTCGGCGGCCTCCCGCAGGATCAGGTCGGTGACGGTGGCGCCGGTGCGCGGCGAGAGCGTCACGGTGCCGGTGTTGACGGCGTGCACCAGGTGCAGTCCCGTCCCCCGCCACTCGGCCTCCCGGGCGGCCCACTCGGCGGCCTCCGCCGCGGGCGCCGACCCGTCGATCCCCGCCACCACCCCGTTCGCTGCCCTGATCTCCATGGCGCACTCCTCGGGGCCGGGGCGCCCCGGCCGCTCCCCTCCAGCATGCGCCGCCCGCCCCCGCCGGGCCAAGCGGGAGCGGCCCCCGCCGTCCCGGCCCCGCCGTCCCGCCGTCCCGCGCCCCGCCGTCCCACCACGGCCGTTCCCAGGAGTAGCGTGTCGTGCACGGCACCGGGACCGACCGGCCTCCGGGGGAGCACCCCCCGTGCCCGCCCGCGGCCGCGACACCGGGGGGTATCGCCGTGAGCACCACCACCGCCACCACCGCAACCACCACCGCAACCACCGTCCGCGGACCGGCCCCGCACGTGGCGCGGGCGGAGGGCGGCGCCCGCTGGTACCTGCGCCTGGCCGCCCGCTACGCGCTGGCCGTCGCGCTGTTCTCGCTGGCTCTCGCCGCCCTGCTCGCCACTTCGACGGCGCACGGCCCGGCCGACGCGCTGCGACGGGCGTTCCTGGTCGTCCCGCTCCTGGGCGCCTGCGCCCTCCTCTTCCTGCTCGCGGTCGTGCCGCTGCGCTTCTCCCCCCACCTCCCCTGGTACGCGGGAGCCGTCCTGGTCCTGCCGACGGTCCCGCTGCTGCTGCTCCTCGGCCCTCTCCCGCTCCCCCTGGTCGCCCTGCACCTCGTCTTCGCCCGCTGGTTCCTGCCCCGGCCGGTCTTCCGCCTGCGCTGAACGGGCCGCTCCCCCGGTCGGGGAGCGGCCCGTCCGGGCGGTGCGGGTCACGCGCCCCCGGCGGCCTGCCACTCGGCGCGGTAGTCGTCGAAGATGGTCTTCAGGTGGTGGCCGATCTTGAGGTAGTCGAGGTCGTCGAGGTTGGCGAGGGAGACCCGGACCGACCACTCGGGGCCGTCGAAGCCGCCGCCGTTGAGCAGGACGACGCCGGTCTGCTCGGCGAGCCGGAACAGCGGTTCGGTGGGTTCGTAGTTCTTCTTCAGGAAGGCGGCGAAGTCGGGCCCGGAGGTGCGTTCGGCTTCGGCGAGCAGGTCGAGTTCGATGTAGTAGCCGGCCCGCTGCGGGTCCTCGGAGATCTTCATGCCGGAGCCTTCGAGCAGCAGGGCGAGACGCTGCTCGACGATGGCCTGCACCTTGGCCTTGTACGCCTTGCCCTCGGGGAGCATCGCGAAGAGCGAGAACAGGGTGAGCTGGGCCTGCTGCGGGAGGGAGAGCCCGGCGGTGTGGTTGAGGGCGACCTGGCGGGAGTCGGCGACCAGGCGATCGATGAAGCGGATGCCGGCGGGGTCGAGGCTGAGGCTGCCGTAGCGCTTGGCGAGCCGGTCCTTCTCGGCCTGCGGGAGGGCGGCGATGGCGTCGTCGATGACGTTGTCGCGCTGCAGGCCGATGACGCCGAGGCGGTGGCCGGTGCAGCCGTAGTGCTTGGAGTAGGAGTAGACGAGCAGGGTGTTGCGGGGCAGTTCGGCGGCGATGCTGCGGAAGTGGTCGACGAAGGTGCCGTAGACGTCGTCGGTGACGATGATCAGGCCCGGGTTGTCGGTGGCGACGATGGACTTGATCTGGTCGGTGACCCGCTGGGAGAGCGCGAGGGAGGGCGGGTTGCTGGGGTTGACCAGGCAGACGAGTTTGACGGCGGGGTCGGCGAGCTTGGCGACCTCCTCGGTGGGGTAGCGCCATTCGCGCACGCCGGCCTCGGCGAAGGAGGACGCCTGGACCGGGACCACGTCGAACTCGTAGGTGTCGAGTTCGGGGATCTCGATGTAGGGGGTGAAGACCGGCACCATGAGGGCGATCTTGTCGCCCTTGTGCAGGATGCCGTTCTTCATCAGCGAGTCGAAGACGTAGCACATGGCGGCAGTGCCGCCCTCGGTGGCGAACAGGTCGAGCTGCCCCTCGGGGGGCCGGCGGTCCATCAGTTCGTCCTGGAGGTAGCCGGTGACGATCTGTTCGGCGCAGGTGAGCATCCGGTCGGGGACGGGGTAGTTGTCGCCGATGGCGGCGTCCGCGAGTTCGTGCAGGAGGGCGTCGCGGTCGAGGTCGAAGCGGTCGACGGCGAGGCCGGTGCAGGCGGTGAGCAGGTCGATGCCGGGCAGTTCGGGGTGGGAGCGGGCGAAGTGGTCGTAGCGGGCGGCGATGCCGCTGCGCTCGGGCATGCCGCCGAGGTTGTCGGCGGTCCAGACCCGGCGGGACTCGCCGAGCGCGAAGTGGCCGAGGGCGAGCATGGCCTCGCGGGGGCCGGTGCAGACCCAGTTGGGGTTGCCGCGGCCGGCGTTGAGCATGTGGACGGTGGTCTTGTCCTTCTGTCCGGGCTGGTCGGCCTGGTAGCGCTCGGCGAGTTCGATGAACTCGCCCTTGAGCTCGAACGGGCTGAGCCGGGAGAGGCGCTGGATCTCCTCGCGGCTGATCGACGGCTTGCTCATGGTGCGTTCCTTCGGGGAGGGCGGGGGTTCAGCCGAGCAGGGCGACGATGATCGCGCCCCAGATGGTCAGCAGGACGTTGCCCGCGGCGTACGGGATGGTGTAGCCGAGGGTGGGGATCTGGCTGCGGGAGGCTTCGTTGACGGCGCCGATCGCGGCGGTGGTGGTCTGCGCGCCGGCGACCACGCCCATCAGGATCGGCGGGCGCATCCGGAACACGAAGTGGCCGATCAGCAGGCCGACGACCAGCGGGGCGACGGTGGCGACGGCGCCCCACAGCAGCAGGCCCCAGCCGGCTTGGGACAGGCCGCTGGTGAAGCTCGGCCCGGCGTTGATGCCGACGATGGCGACGAACGCGCACAGGCCGAGGGTGTCCATGAACCACTGGGCGCCGGGCGGCACGTTGCCGTAGGTGGGGTACTTGCCGCGGATCCAGCCGAACACCAGGCCCATGATCAGCGCGCCGCCGGAGGTGGACAGGCTGATCGGGACGCCGCCGAGGGTGAGGGCGGGGATGCCGATGCAGCCGCCGAGGAAGATGCCCAGGCCCACCCAGGTCATGTCGGTGGCGAAGCTGGTCGGCACGGGTTTGCCGATCGCCGCGGCGGCCGGTCCGACCAGCCGCTGCGGGCCGGAGAGCAGCAGGGTGTCGCCGCGTTCGACCTGGGTGGTGAGCCGGTAGGGGAATTCGGCGCCGGAGCGGTAGACCTTGTCGACGAAGACGCCGACCATGAACGGTTCGCGCCGCAACTCGGCGATGGTCTTCCCGAGTTGGGCCTTCTCGGAGACGACGACGTGCAGGTGCTCGGTCTGGTAGCCGAGCAGTTCGACGTCGTCGGTCTCCGGGCCGATGGCGGTGGCCGGGTCGAGTTCGACCAGGTCGTGGCGGAGCGCGCTGACGGCGAGCACGTCGCCGCGTTCGACGACGGTCTGCTGGTCGTGGTCGAGGATCTTCCCGTCGCGGCGGACGCGGGTGAGGTAGACCCGGCGTCCGGCGGCCTGTTCGCGCTGTTCGAACTGCTCGATGGTGGAGCCGATCGGGCCGTTGACGGCGGTGTAGGCGCGCAGCACGACCTCGTAGTAGCCCTCGGCGAGGTCGGGGTCGTCGGCGGGGGCGTCGAGTTCGGCGGCGAGTTCGCGGGAGTCGGCGGCGAGGTCGCTGTGCAGGAAGCGGGGGGCGATGTTGGCCAGCAGGATCGCGCACAGGATGGTGCCGAGCGGGTAGGTGACGGCGTACCCGATCGGGACGAGGTTCTGCTGGGCGGTGATCTGGTCCGCGCTGAGGCCGGGCAGGCCGGCGATGGCGTCCTGGGCGACGCCGATGACGGCGGACTGGGTGAGCGCGCCGCCGAGCAGTCCGGCGCCGAGGCCGGGGCCGTAGCCGAGCATCTCGGCGAAGGCCCAGCAGATCGCCAGGCCGCTGAGGCAGACCGCGGCGGTGACGGCGACCTGCGGCAGGCCGTCCTTCCTGAGGCCGCGGAAGAACTGCGGGCCGACCTTGTAGCCGAGGGCGAACAGGAACATGATGAAGAACACCGACTTGACGGTGCCGTTGACCTCGACGCCGGTGAGCCAGCCGGTGAACAGCCCGGCGATCAGGCAGCCGGTGACGGCGCCCAGGCCGATGGCCTTCCAGTGCAGCCGGCCGACCAGGAAGCCGATCGCGATGGTCAGGAAGATCAGCAGTTCGGGGTAGGGCTTGAAGACGTGGTCGGTGATCCAGTCCATCGGCGGTCAGCCCCCGCCCAGGCCGACCAGGCCGACCAGCAGCGGTCCGGTCAGCGGCAGCAGGAAGTTGGAGATGGTGTAGGTGATGGTGTAGCCGAGCATCGGGACGCTGCTCTGGGCGACGTTGCCGACGGCGGTGATCGCGGGGGTGGAGCACTGCTGTCCGGCGATCGCGCCGACCAGGATCGGCGGTTCGATCTTGAGGAAGCGGCGTCCGATGAACAGGCCGAGGAAGGCCGGGACGACGACCATCAGGATGCCGGAGACCGGCAGCAGCACGGGGTACTGCTTGAGCAGCGGCCCGGCGTCGGGCCCGGCGGCCATGCCGGTGACGGCGATGAACATGGCCAGGCCGAGGTCCTTCATGGTCTGCGCGGCGGCCGGCGGGTAGGCGCCGAAGGTGGGGCGCAGCGAGCGGAGCCAGCCGAAGACCAGGCCGGAGATCAGGCAGCCGCCGCCGGTGCCGAGGGTCAGGTTGACCTCGCCGAAGTGGATGTTGACCTTGCCGAGCAGGACGCCGAGGCAGATGCCGAGCGAGATGTAGATGTAGTCGGCGGTGTCGGAGCGGACGGTGGCGCCGACCTTGCCCGCGAACTTCTCGACCCGGGAGCGGGCGCCGACCACGGTGAGGGTGTCGCCGCGGTGCACCTCGGTCTCGCCGACGGCGGGCAGGTGGTGGTCGACGCGCTGGATGTCGGTGAGGAAGACGCCGCCGGTGACGTCGCGATCCTGGTCGCGGACGGAGTTGAGGGTGCGTCCGGCGACCTCCTTGTTGGTGACCACGACCTGGCGGACGGCCATCGGGCTGTCCAGGCCGGGGACGCCGCTGGTCTCGGGGCCGAGTTCGTGCCCGGCGTCCAGCACGGCGGCGCGGCGGCCGACCACCAGCACCTGGTCGCCGCGGCGCAGCACCGGGTCGTCGTCGACGCCGAGCTTCTTGCCGCCGCGCTGGACGGCCTCGACGGTGACGAGTTGGCCGGAGCGCTCCTGGATCTGGCTGATCCTGGTGCCCTCGCCCTGCGAGACCAGGTAGGTGCGGCCGACCAGGGCGGGCAGTGAGGGGGCCTCGCCGGGCTCGAGTTCGCCGCCCTCGCCGCGCATCTTCTCCCAGACCTTGCGGGAGGCTTCGGGGAGCTTGATCCGCATCAGCATCGGGAACAGCTGGCTGGTCAGCAGGACGATGCTGATCAGGCCGAACAGGTAGCAGACCGAGTAGGCGGTGGCGACGTGCGCCTGCAGCTGGGTGGTCTGGTCGGCGGTGATGCCGGGGAGCTTGGCGATCGCGTCCTGCGCGGTGCCGACGGCGGCGGACTCGGTGGCGGCGCCGGCCAGGATGCCGGCGGCGGTGCCGACGTCCAGGTCGAACGCCTCGGCGATGCCGAGCGCCATCAGGACGACGACGATCGCCTCCATGACGGACAGCACGCCGAAGCGCAGGCCCTTGGCGTTCATGTTGGCGAAGAACTGCGGGCCGGCGATGTAGCCGAGGGAGAAGATGAACAGGGCGAAGGCGACGTTCTTGACGTCCGCGTTCACCGAGACGTTCTGGGCTCCGACCAGCATCGAGACGATCAGGACGCCGCAGATGCCGCCCAGTTGGATCGGTCCGACGCGGAGTTTTCCGACCAGGTAGCCCAGGCCCAGGCAGAAGAAGAGGGCGAGAACGGCGTTCTCACGCAGGAGGCTCATGAGCGTATTAGAGCCGAATTGGAGCTATATGTCCGATTTAACACGCCGCCAAGATCATCTTCTCTGCCCGAGGCGCTCCCGCACCACCTCCAGCAGCACCTCCGCGTGGCTGTGCTCCGGCTCCTTCACCGCCGTCAGCAGCACCAGGTCCCCGCTGGCCGCCGACTCGCACAGCCCGTCCAACTCCCGCCGCGCGTCCGGCGCCTCCAGCTCCGCCCGGTAGCGCCGGGCGAACTCCCGGTACTCCCCGTCCGGCCCGTGGAACCAGCGGCGCAGCTCGGTGGAGGGCGCCACCTCCTTGACCCAGCGGTCCAGGTGCGCGTCCTCCTTGCGCAGCCCGCGCGGCCACAGCCGGTCCACCAGCACCCGCTCGCCGCCGTCCGGTTCCTCGTACACCCGCTCCACTCGTACGCCCATGGCCCCACCGTAAGCACGGCGGGGCCCGGGGGGCGGGAGCGGCGCGGCCGGGTCAGACCTCGACCGGCTGCCCGGCGGGGGCGGCGGCGGGCGCGGGGGCGGCGCCGTGCTCGATGCGCAGCTGCGGCAGCAGGCGGTCCAGCCCGCGCGGCGGCCACCAGTTGTGGCGGCCGAGCAGGGTCATGGTGGCGGGCACCAGGACCATCCGGACCACGGTGGCGTCGACCAGGACGGCCACCGCCATGCCCACGCCGATCATCTTGACGGTGATGTCGGGGTCGATCGCGAAGCCGGTGAACACCGCCACCATGATCGCCGCGGCGCTGCTGATCACCCGCCCGGTGGAGGACAGTCCGCGCACCACGCTGCCGCGCGCGTCGCCGGTGGCCAGCCAGTCCTCGCGGACCCGGGAGAGCAGGAACACCTCGTAGTCCATCGACAGGCCGAACAGGACGGTGAACATCAGGATCGGCACCCAACTGGAGACCGGTACCGCGTGCGGCAGCCCGAGCAGCTTCGCGCCCGCGTCGTGCTGGAAGACCGCCGTCATCACCCCGTACGCGGCCGCCACCGACAGCAGGTTCATCGCGGCGGCCTTGACCGCGATCACCGGCGCCCGGAACAGCACGGTCAGCAGGATCAGCGAGAGCACCACCACGAACGGGACGACCACCCACAGCCGCTGCGAGAGCCGGTCGGAGATGTCGGAGAAGGCCGCGACCGTGCCGGTGACCTGCACCCCGGCCGGGAGTCCGCCGCCGCGCAGCCGGTCCAGCAGCTTCACGGTGGCCTCGTCCTGCGGGCCGGTGGTGGGCTGGAGGCTGATCACGGCGGCGTCGCCCGCCGCGTTCACCAGCGCCGGGCGGACCGCGGCGACCCCCGGCTCGGACGTCAACTTCTGTTCCAGCGACGGGAGTTCGCCCTTCGGCAGCCGGTCCAGGTCGACCGCCAGCAGCAGCGGGCCGTTCGCACCGGGGCCGTACGCGTCGGCGATCAGGTCGTACGCCTTGCGGGTGGTGTTGCCGG
>NZ_JBHUWH010000227.1:0-11998 GCF_042670125.1 Kitasatospora sp. NPDC057198
CATCTGCCTGCACCGGAGCCGGACCCTGTCGCTGGACTCCACGGCCTACAGCCACGTGTTGCGACGACCCCCGGAATCCGCCTGCGGTGCGGGGGCCGCGGGCCCTTCGGCGGGCGGGGCGGTGGTCACTCGGTGGCGCTGGGCACCTTCAGCGGGTCGCGGGTGGCGGTCTCCTTGGCCGCCTCCAGGCGTTCGCCGAGTTCGAGGAGGCGGTTGCGTCCCATGGCCTCGCGGACCTCGGGGAACCAGTCCCGCTCCTCCTCCTCGACGTGGTGGCGGACGTTCTCCATCAGCACCGTCATCTTGGCGTCGAAGCGCTCGTCCTGCGGATCGAGGCCGGCCAGTTCGGACAGCATCCACACCACGACGTGGTGCTCCTCCACGCTCTCCAGGACGTGGTCGGCGGTCCCGGGGGCGGCCTCCCGCGCCGCCGGGTAGAAGACCTCCTCCTCGATGACGGTGTGGACGGTGAGTTCCTCGATCACCCGGTCGACGATCCGGCGCTTGGTCACGAAGGCCCGGTCGCCGGCCTCCTCGAACTCCTTGAAGAGCTTCTCGACGGTCCTGTGGTCTTCCTTGAGCAGCACGATCGCGTCCATCGGGCCTTCCTCCGTCGGGCTTGGGGTGGGACGGGCCTCGGTTACCCCGAACCGGCCGGGGCAACCGGCCCGCCGCCCGCGGGGGGCGCCGTTTGCGGTGGGGGCCGCCGGGCAGCCGCCGGGGCGTACCCGGTGGAAGGCCCGGTGGAGGAGGTTGCGGTGAAGGCGGCAGCGGTGGTGTACAAGCCGGTCGGCCTGGCGGTGGGGGCGCTGGGCGGGGTGCTGGCGGGGGCGGTGTTCAAGCAGGTGTGGCAGTGGGTCGCCCACGAGGACGACGCGCCGGACGCGACGGACGAGGACCGGGGCTGGCGGCAGGTGCTGATCGCCGCCACGCTCCAGGGCGCGGTGTTCGCGCTGGTGAAGGCCGCGCTGGACCGGTCCGGGGCGGCCGCCTGGAAGCGGGTGACCGGTGTGTGGCCGGGCGGGCGGCGCTGACGGCGGACGGCCGGGGCGGGCTGTCGGGGCGGGCGGTCGGGTTCACCCGGTCGGCCCGTGTGGGCGCCGGGGTCGGGGGTAGTCGCCCGGTGATCCCGACCGGACGGGACCGGGCGGGGACAGGAGAGGAGCAGCCATGACCACGCAGGACGGCAAGGACCGGGCCGCCGAGGAGGCGCCCGGGGAGAGCGTGCGCGAGCGTTCGGCCGAGGAGCGCGAGATCACCGCGCCGACCCCGGCCGACGTGCGGGCCAAGGCCGAGGACGACGGGGAGGAAGAGCCCGAGCCGCCGGCGGCGGACACCCAGGCTCCCTGACCCCGTTCCCGCTGCCTGACCCCCTGCCCGGCCCGGGGCGGGGGGTCAGGGCGTGTTCGGCGGCGGGGTGAGGAGGGCCGAGAGCAGTTCGGCGATGGTGGGTCCGGCGTCGGCGGGATGGCGCAGCTGGCCGTCGATGACGTGGTAGTGGTTGGTGCGGCCGAGCCGCTCGTGGGAGAGGTACCCGGCGTCCTCGAGGTCGGAGATGATCCGTTGGACGGCGCGCTCGGTGAGCAGGCAGCGGACGGCTATGTCCCGGACCCGGATGCCGGGGTCCCGGTAGATCTGGATCAGCACCCTGGCGTGGTTGGTCAGGAAGGTCCACTGGCGGCTGGGTTCGACGGCTCTCTCCACCGCTCCAGGATATGCAGTGCGATTCACGACTCCCAATGCATGACATAATTTTCGTGTATTCATTGACGCATGTCGTGTGTACGGGGAGAGTGGACACGTACCGGCCCCGTACCGGCACCTGGAGGTGATGTGGTGGAGGTTCCGACCCGAGCCCGGCTGGAGCACCTCGTCGAGGTCCTGACCGCCGGCACCGGCGCCGTCGACGCCCTGCCGCCCCAACTGCGGTACGCGGTCGCCGGGGTGCGCGCCTACCTCGCGGCCGCCGCGGAGGGCGCCCCGGCCACCGGGCAGCTGCTCGGCCACGCCGCGGCGCTGTGGGAGACCCTGTGCGCGGCGGCCGACACCGCCGCGGCCGGCTCCCCCGCGATCGGTTCCCCCGCCGCGGCCGGGGTGCTGCCCGCGCCCCGTACCGTTCCGGACGCGACCCCGGCCGGTGCCACCAGGTGACGCCCAGGCACCGGCGGCAGCCGCCGCCCGTCGTGCTGCGCACGCCCGATCTGCGGATCGAGACCCGGCGCAGCGGCGGCACCGTCCGGTGCGCCCTGACCGGCGCCCTCCACCAGGACAACCAGCGGGTGTTCGCGCTGGCCCTGCGGGACGGCCTGCACTCCCGGCCGGCCCGGCTCTCCGTCGACCTGCGCGCGGTGGACCTGTTCACCTCGTCCGCCCTGGACACCCTGCTGCGGGCCCGGCACGAGGCCCGCGCCCTCGGGGTGGCGCTGGCCCTGGACTCCCCGTCGCGCTGCGTGCGCCGGGTGCTGGAGATCACCCGGTCCGGGCCCTACCTGCCGATCGAGGACCGCGCGCCGGTCCGGGCCCGGCGGTGCGCCGGGACGCGGCCGCCGGGAACGCCGAGGGCCGACCGGGATCCGGTCGGCCCTGGGCGCGGCACCGCGTTCAGGCGGCGGTGGGGATGACGGCGGGCTCGCGACGCACCAGCAGGGCGCGCCGCTCCTCCTCGGTCAGGCCGCCCCAGACGCCGTAGGGTTCCTGGGTGGCGAGGGCGTGCCGCCGGCACTCCAGTCGGACGGGGCAGCCGGCGCAGACCCGCTTGGCCGCCTGCTCGCGTTGCCTGGCCTCGGCGCGGCCCTCGTTCGCGGGTCGGAAGAAGACCTCGCTGCCGACGGTGCGGCAGGAGCCTTCGAGCTGCCAGTCCCAGTGGTGCGTCTGGGCGCCGGGGAGGCGGGAGACCTTGGTCACGACGGTGCCTTCCGAACGGAGTCAATCGAACAACCGCCGTCTAACCGCTGCGCCCCAGGTCATGCACGTCCGTTCCGGCACGATCGGCGGCCGGGGGCGGCAGCGGGCCGGACGCCGGGCCCGGGGGCCGCGGCCGGGCTCAGCGGCCGGGCTCAGCGGCCGGGGTCGGTGCGGGCGAACTCCGGGCCGTCCCCGGCGTCCTTGCTGCTCTCGTCGGGCGCGGGGGCGCCCTCGCCGGTCATCCGGGCCTCGGGCGTCTCCAGCGGCCGGTCCGGGTCCGGGGCCGCCGCCGGGCCCGGGTCGGCGTCCTTCAGGGCCGGCAGCACCCGCGTCCGGTACGCCTCGAAGAAGGCGTCCTGGTCGGGGCCGATCTGCCCGACGTACACCTCGTCGAAGCCGGCCCGCGCGTAGGCGCGCAGCGCCTCGGTGTGCGCGTCGGCGTCGTCGCCGCAGACCACCGCGTCGGCGACCATCTCCCGGGTGACGAGCGTGCTGGCCTGCTCGAAGTGCGCCGGGGTGGGGAGCACCTGGGCGAGTTCGCCGGGGAGCAGCTCGGTGGGCCAGCGGCGGTGCACCTCGTCGATCGCGGCGTCCCGGTCGGCGCTCCAGCAGACCTTCAGCCCGCCGACCACCGGGCCGGTGCCGCCCGCGTCCCGGAAGGCGGCGACCAGGTCGGGGTCGGGGGTCATGGTGACGAAGCCGTCGCCGATCCGGGCGGCCGTGGCGGCGGCCTTGGGGCCGAACCCGGAGACCAGGATCGGCAGCGGGCCGGGCGGCGCGGTGTAGAGGCGGGCGTTGTCGACGGTGTAGTGCGGGCCGCGGTGGCTGACCTGGCGGCCGGTGAACAGCTCGCGCATCACCCCGACGGCCTCCTCCAGCATCTCGGCGCGCTCCGCGAAGGAGGGCCAGCGGTCGCCGAGGACGTGCTCGTTGAGCGCCTCGCCGGTGCCCACGCCGAGGGCGAAGCGGCCGCCCAGCAGGACGCTGGAGGTGGCCGCGGCCTGCGCGGTGACCGCCGGGTGCAGCCGGACGGTGGGGCAGGTCACCAGGGTGGTGACGGGCAGGTCGACGGCCTGCGAGAGCGCGCCGATCACCGACCAGACGAAGGCGCTGTTGCCCTGCGCCTCGTTCCACGGGTGGAAGTGGTCGGAGATCGCGAGCCTGCTGAACCCGGCCTCCCGGGCCCGTTCGGCCTGCTGGATGAGTTCCTGCGGGGTGAACTCCTCGCAGGACAGGAAGAACCCGTACTCGGTCATCACTGCTCCTCGTCTCGGTTCGTCTCGATGTCGGGGGCGGTCTCCCCCTCGGGCCACTTGCGGGTGTCGCGCGGCGGCACGTACGGCTCCTCGTCGGGCGGCAGTCCGCCCTCGACGGCCCGCTCGCGGGCGAGTTCGGCGTCGAACTCCAGGCCGAGCAGGATCGCCAGGTTGGACAGCCACAGCCACACCAGGAAGACGATCACCCCGGCGAGGGTGCCGTAGGTGCGGTTGTAGGAGCCGAAGTTGGCGACGTACGCGGCGAACCCGCCGGAGAGCGCCAGCCAGAGCAGGACGGCCAGCAGGCTGCCCGGGGAGATCCAGCGCCAGCCCCGGCCGCGCACGTTGGGGGCCGCCCAGTACAGCAGCGCGATCATGACGCAGACCAGCAGCACCAGGACCGGCCACTTGGCGACCGACCAGACCGCCACGGCGGTGGGGCCGAGCCCCAGGACGTCCCCGGCGCGCTCGGCCACCGGGCCGGTGAAGACCACGATCACCGCGCTGGCCAGCAGCAGCACCATCATCAGCAGGGTCAGCCCGACCCGCAGCGGGGTGAGTTTCCACACCGGCCGGCCCTCGCGGATGTCGTAGACCGCGTTGGACGCCCGGATGAACGCGGCGACGTAGCCGGAGGCCGACCACAGCGCGCCGAGCAGGCCGACCACGGCCAGCACCCCGCTGGCGCCGCGCCCGCCCTGCAGCTGTTCGACCGCGGTGCGCAGGACGTCCTGGGCCGGGCCGGGGGCGAGCTGCTGCAGGTTGTCGAGGACGGTGTCGGTCGCGGAGCGCCCGAGCAGCCCGAGCCCGGAGACCAGCACCAGCAGTGCCGGGAAGACCGCCAGCACCCCGTAGTAGGTCAGTGCGGCGGCCCGGTCCGGCAGCTCGTCGTCCAGGAACTCCTTCGCGGTGCGCCGCATCACCGCGAGCCAGCCGCGGGCCGGCACCTCCGCCGGCCCGTCCGGGGTGCCCCGGCCCGTCCGGTGGTCCGTTCGGTGCGCGCTCATCCGACCCGGACCGCCTCGATCACGAAGCCGCTGTTCGGCCGGGCGATCATCCGGCCGAGCGGGATGGCCAGGTCCTGGACGGGCAGCACGTACTCCAGCCGGGCCAGCCGCACCGACAGGTCCTCCAGCAGCCCGACCACCACGGCCTCGCCGGGGCAGCGGTGGCCGCTGCCCGGGTCGCCGCCGCCCTGCGGGACCAGCTGCCCGACGTCCTCGGGGCGTTCCAGGAACCGCTCGGGCCGGAAGGCGTACGGGTCGGGCCACAGGGCCGGGTCGTGGTTCTGCCCGTACAGGTCGAGCAGCACCGTGGTGCCCGCGGCGATCGGCTCGCCCCGGTGGGTCAGGTCGGTGGCGGCCCGGCCGCCGACGAACGGGGCGAACGGGTAGAACCGGCGGACCTCCTGGGCGAAGGCCCGCGCGTAGGCCGGGTCGCCGGTGGCGAGCGCCTCGCGGGTCTCCGGCCAGCGGTGGAGGGCGTGGGCGGCGAAGGCGACGAACCAGCAGACCGCGACGGTGGGGCGGACGAGGTTCAGCACCTCGACGGCCGCCACCCGGGGCTCCAGCAGCTCGCCGTCCGCGTCCCGGTGCAGCGCCACCCGCTCGACCGGGCAGTCGGCCGGCAGCGGTGCGCGGCCGTCCCGCGCCCCCTCGACGATCCCGGCGATCCAGGCTTCCCGGCGGCGCCGGGCCAGCCGGCCGCGCCAGTGCCGGGGGCCCGGCGTGGCGAAGCCGTCGACCATCGCGACCAGGTCCGCGGCGAGCGGGCCGTCCCCGCCCTCGGGCAGCGGCAGGCCCGCCCACCGGCGGACGCCCTCGGTGAGGACCCGCGCCGCCTCGTCCAGCAGCACCACCCGGGGCCGCCCGGCCCAGTCCTGCGCCGCGGCCTCCCAGGCGGCGCCGACCTCGTCCACCAGGGCCCGGACCCGGTCCGGGTCGGCCAGCAGCGCCAGGAACATCGCCTTGCGCAGCCGGTGCTCCGGGCCGTCCAGCGAGTGCACGGCGCCGTGCCCGAAGAGCGTGCTCCGCACCGGCTCGGGCAGCGCGCCCGCCCGTTCGACGTGTCGCTCGTCGTAGAAGAACCGGACGGCGTCCGGTCCGTGCAGGGCGACCGCGGGCCGGCCCGCCAGCCTGGTCCGGACGACCGGGCCGGGTTGGCGGCGGCGCAGGTCGGGGAGCCACGCGTAGCCGCGGGCCAGCAGCGGGAGGGTGTTGTCCCAGCGGGGCTGGTGTCGTCGGTCCATGGCCGTCGGCTGCCCCGGCCGGAGGATCGGAAACGGGCGCGCCCGCCCCGGAGCCGCCCGTTCCCCCGGGTGGCGGGCCCGGGACGGGGCGGCGTCAGTCCGGCCCGTCGGCGAGCAGGTACCCGGCGGTGCCGGTGAGGTGCAGCAGGCGGTCCAGGTGGGCGGGGCGGCGGTCGAACCGCAGGCGGCGGCCGGCCGCGTCGACGTCCCGGCGGATCTGGAGCAGCGCGGACAGGCCCATCGAGTCGCACAGCGTCATCCCGGCGCAGTCCACCCGGATCACCTCGACCGGCGGGCGGGCGGCCAGGTGGAGGGTGACCTCCCGGACGAGGCCCTCGCAGCTCTCGTGGTCGAGCTCGCCCTCCACCGGGACGGTGACCGTCCGGGGCGGGGGCGCGGGACGGGTGTTCACGCGACCGCTCCCGTCCGCAGCGCGGCGTCCAGGACGGCGACGCTGCGCGGCAGGTCGCGCAGCTGCCCGCGGAGCACCGTCAGCGCGGCGGCCAGCAGCACGTCCGGGACGCCGCGGGCGAGCAGGATCTCCCTGGTCCAGCCCGCGAACCCGGTGAACAGCTCCGGGTCGCCGGTGTAGAGGGCCACCGCCAGGTACTCGACGATGTGGGCCAGGTCGTCGAGGGTGTGCTCGCGCTGGAGCGGGGTGTAGGAGCGGACGGCGGCGTGCTCCCGCTCCAGGGCGGCCATGACGGCGCCCACCAGCTCGCGGGAGCTCCGGGTGACCAGGGTGTACTCCTGGTCGGCGAGGTGCGGCAGGTCGTCGACGGGCTGGTGCGGGGAGGCGGGCAGCGGAAGCCCCCGGGCCAGCCGCTCGGCCGCGGACCGGGCGTCCGGGGCCCAGGCGTCGGCCCCGAGCAGCCGGGCGTGCCGGCCGTCCGGTCCGAACGCGGCGCCGCCGGCGATCACCGGCACCCCGGCCGCCTGGGCGGCGCTGACCGCGGTGTGCGCGGCGGGCAGCCGGGTGGAGAGCGAGGCCGACAGGGCCAGCGCGTCGGGGGCGGTGCGGTGCAGGTGCGCGATCAGGTGGGGCGTGGGGCACTGGGCACCGAGGTAGTCGACCCGCCAGCCGCGCAGCACCAGCACCTCGGCCAGCAGCCGGGCCGGGAAGGCGTGCCACTCGCCGTCCACGCAGGCCACCGCGACCCGCCCGCGACCCGGCGGCCCGGCAGCGGCGGCACCGGCAGTCGTGGCACCGGCAGTGGCGGCAGCGGCGGCGGCGGCGAACGCGGGGTGGCCGGAGACCAGGGCCACCACCCGCTCGTTGACGGCGGTGGCGGCGTGCTCCTGGATCACCGTGATCCGGTCGGCCGCCCACTCCCGCCCGATCCGGGCCTGGAGCGCCCCGATCACGTCGAGCAGCAGCGCCTCCGGGTGCAGCCCCGCCTCCAGCGCCCCCACCGCGAGGGCGGCGGCCCTGGCCTGGTCGCCGCCGAGGACGGCCTCCCAGAGCCGCTCGGTGAGGACGGGCACCGGGACGTCCGGGGCGCCCGGAGCGCCCGGAGCACCCGGGGCCGCGGCGGCCCGGCCGGGCGGGAGGGTGCTGGTTGCCGTACCGGTGGTCGCCGTACCGGTGATCGGCGTGTCGGTGATCGGCGTGTCGGTGATCGGCGTGTCGGTGGTCATGCCGTGCGTCCCCGTCGTCCGCCGGTCACGGCCAGGTGGCCGCGCGGGGGCGCGGCGATGACCATGACCGCCATGTCGTCGTGCCGGCCCTCGCGCAGCCACTGCGCGGCGAGCATCTGGATCCGTTCCACGATCGCCTCGGCGGGCATGCCCGCGCACTGCGCGAGCGCCTGGCGCAGACGGTGGTCGCCGAACTGCTCGCGCCCGGTCGGCCCGCCCTTGGCCTCGGTGATGCCGTCGCTGTAGAGGACGCACGCCTCGCCGGGGTCGAGCAGGACGGTGTCGGTGCGGGTGGTGGCCTCCGGCAGGACGCCGACGATGCTGCCGAGGGTGGTCGAGTCGGTGACCCGGCCGTCCGCCCGGACCACCATCGGCGCGGGGTGCCCGGCGGCCGACAGCCGGACCCGCACCCGGTCGTCCTCGCGGCGCACCGAGGCCAGCACCAGGCTGGCGAAGCGGGTGTGGTGGGAGGTCAGCAGGGCCCGGTTGAGCAGGTTGAGGACCCGCCCGTGGTCGTCGGCCAGCGGGAGCAGCGCGTGCAGCGTGTTGCGGACCTTGCCGGTCATCACGGCGGCCTCCAGGCCCTTGCCGCTGACGTCGCCGAGCAGGGCGAGGGTCTCGCCGTCCGGGTCGGCGGCGGGGTGGACGTCGTAGAAGTCGCCGCCGATCCGGTCCCGGTCGACGGAGGCCCGGTAGCCGCCCGCGAAGTCCACCCCGTTGAGGTGTTCGAGGGCGGGCGGGAGCAGCTCGCGCATCAGCAGGTCGGTGACGGCGGCCTGCTCGGAGTACATGACGGCGGCGGACACCGCCGCGCCGGCCCGGGCGGCGAACATCCGGGCGAAGACCTCCTCCTCGGTGCCGAACGGCCCGCCGCCCGGCGCGCGCAGCAGCACCAGCGCCCCGGCCGGGACGCCGTGGCCGGGCAGCGGGGTGACCAGGACGGCCCCGCCCCGGTCCAGGCCGGCGGGCACCAGCCAGCCCGGGACGGCGTCCGGGTCGATCCAGCGCGAGGGCACCGGGGGGAAGCCCTGCAGCGCCTCGGCCAGACCGGGCACCTCGGCCGGGTCCGCCCGCAGCTGGGTGTGCGCGGGGTCACCGCCGCGCAGGCAGCCGACCAGGCGCAGGGTGCGCCCGGAGCCCGGGGCGACCACCACGGCGGCGTCCGCCAGGTGCAGCGCCGTCTGGCGGGCCGCCGTCTCCAGGATCCGGTCGACGTTCAGCGAGGACAGCAGCAGGCCGGACAGCCGGGTCAGCAGCTCCCAGTCGCACGGACCACCGCCACCGTCGGCCTGCCGCGGCAGCAGGCCCGCACAGCCCTCCGGGACGACGAACCACCACACCGCACTGCCGTCGGGCCGCGGCGAGGGGTGCGCCTCGACGGGGCCCGCGACCGGATCGGTGTGCCGGACGGTGTCCGGCCGGGCGCCGTCCGCCGCCAGGCCCAGGTGCGCCCGGCGCAGCCAGTGCGGAACCCCGGCGGGGCCACCGCCCGAGCCGGTCAGCAGGCGGCGGGCGCTGTGGCTGGCGTGCAGCAGCGCGCCGTCGGGGCCGAGCACCGCCACCGGGTAGGGGGAGGCCGCGAGGAACTCCCCGCCGGTGGTCGTGGTGGGGGATGTCGAAACTGCCATCGTCCGGGCCCTGACGGGCCCTCACCTCGCAATTCGGTTTCCACCGACCGCTCGGGGCCCGGAGGCCCGCCACGACCGGCGGGTTTGGCGCGAACTGCCGGGCCGTACGAACGGATCCGGCGGGCCGCACCCGAACCGCCATGCTACCGCCCACCGGTGAACCCCCGGCCGGACGGGAAGGTCGGGCGGGGTCGGACGGGAGCCTGACCAGGGCGGGAGCCGGAGCAGGACAGCAACCGGGGCCGGATCGGACGGCAGCCCCGGCCGGAGACCCAGACCGGGCAGGGCCGGGCCGGGAACAGGGCCGGGCTGGGGGCAGGAGGCCGGGGCCGGGGCCGGGGGCCTGGGTGGGGGCCGACTACCATGCCCGGCATGACCGATCACACGCACGGCGCGGCCGCGGCGGGCCCGGCGGGTGTCGGGGTGGTGCGGGCGCGGGGCGAGCTCGATTGGGAGGACGCCCAGGACTTCGTGCAACGCCTGACCGATGCGCTGGACCGCCCGCCCCGGCTGCTGGTGGTGGACTTCGCCGAGGTCACCTTCGCCGACTCCTCGGTGCTGCACGGTCTGCTCGACGCCCACCGCCGGATGGCGGAGGCCGGTGGGCGGCTGGTCCTGGCCGGGCCGCTGCGGGAGCCGGTGCGCCGGCTGCTCGACCTGGCGTCCGCCACCGGGTACCTGCACATCGCGGCGGACGCGGACGCCGCGCTCCGCCCGCCGCGCTCCCCCCGGGAGTGACCCGCCCGCCCCGCCGTCCGTCCGCCCCGCCGTCCGTCCGAGGCAGCGTTCCCGTCCTCCCGCCCTCCCGCCCGATTCGAGGTCACCCGATGTCCCGCGCCGAGACCGACCCGACCCGGCGGCACTCCCCGACCGGTCGCCGGCCCCGTCCCGGGGTCGGGGCGGGGGTGCGCACCGCGGCCGAGGCCCGGGCCGCCGTCACCGAGGCGCTCGCCGGGCACCCGGCGGTCGGCGGCCGGCTGCTCGGCGACGCCTGTCTGGCCGTCACCGAGCTGGTCACCAACGCGATCCGGCACGCCGGCGGGGTGACCGGGTTCGCCGCGCGGGCGGGTGAGGGCGGCCGGGTGCTGACCATCGAGGTCGAGGACGCCTGCGACGCGCACCCGCGCGGCGACCGGGCGAACCTCGAGGACCCCACCCGGCTGGGCGGCCGGGGCTGGCCCCTGATCCAACTGGTCGCCTCCGACTGGGAGATCCACCCGCTGCCCGGCGGCGGCAAGCGCATCCGCGTCGTCCTGACCGCCTGAACCGAACCCGGCCCGCTTCCCCCGCCACGGCCGACCGGCAGCCCGGTGACAGCCCGGTGGCGGCCCGGTGGCGGCCCGGACTGCGGCGGGCTCAGGCCAGCAGTCGGGCGAGGCCGAGGTCGAGGTCGAGGTGGGCGGACTCGGTGCCGGGCGGCACCTCGGCGAAGGTGTCGGCGAGGAAGGCGGCGACCGGTTCGGCGGGGACGCTGATCACCGCGCGGTCGGTGCGGCGGCCCAGGGTGACCAGGACCCGGCCGTCCGTGCCGGGGGCGACCAGGACGTCGCCCTCGCCGGCCGGGGCGCGGCGACCCTCGGCGAGCAGGTCGCGGCCGAACCACCAGACGAGTTCGTCGTCGCCGGGGCGGCGCGGCGGGAAGGCCATTCCGACGCCGTAGGGCAGGGCGGGGTCGAAGCGCAGTTCCCCGGTGAGCGGGACGTGGGGGTAGGGGCTCTCCGGGAGGGTGACGGAGATCGGCCTGGACACGGCGGCGGGCATGTGCGGGTCCCCTTTCCTGGTCGTGGCTGATGTGCCGGCGGTGTGCCCGCGGAGCGGCCGGGCGACCTGTGGCGGCGCCGACGCGGCTACCCGGAGCGGCCGGTTCCACGCGAACGATGCAGAACCGTTATCGACGGTGCGGCCAGGCTCCCCCACCCGCGCCCGAGGGCCCCACCCACCCCGTCCGGCCCCGCCGTACGTCCCGCGCCCGAGGGTCCCGCCCGCCTCCGGCGGGTTTCCGTCCGCGTTCGGCGGGCAGCCGAGTGGCGGCCGGCGTTCACCGGCCGACCGGTCGGCGCTCGCCGGCCGGCCCCCGACGAGGAGAGGACGGACGATGGACATCGCCACCGGCGGCCCGCTGGCCGATCACGACCGCGACACGGCCGGGGAGGCGCTGCAGGGCGCCCTGGTCGATCTCGTGGACTTGTCGCTGATCGGCAAGCAGGCCCACTGGAACCTGTACGGACCCCGGTTCCGCTCGGTCCACCTGCAACTCGACGAGGTGGTGGCCACCGCCCGCGACTTCGCGGACCAGGTGGCGGAGCGGGCGTCGGCGATCGGGG
>NZ_JBHUWH010000228.1:0-11996 GCF_042670125.1 Kitasatospora sp. NPDC057198
GCGCTGCGCACCGCGCGCGGCAACCGGGCGTTCTTCGCGCTGCTGGGCGCGTTCGTGCTGCAGGCCGCCGCGGTGGCGATCATGCTGGCCGCCGCCCCGTACACCGCGACGTACTGGCTGGGCGGCTACGGCCTGACCTCGGTGCTGTTCGTCTGTCTGGTCGCGCCGAGCGCCGTCGCCGTCCCGCTGTGGGGCCGGGCCGCCGCCCGCTGGGGCCGGCTGCGCTGCCTGGGCGCGGCGACCGCGCTGTTCGTCCTGGCCTCCGCCGCGCTGTGGCCCGCCGCCGGGACGGGGACGGCGCACGTCGCCGCGACCCTGGCGCTGTGCGCGCTGCTGGGCGTGGCGTACGCGGCGCTGCAGGTGCTGCCGCTGTCGCTGCTGCCGGACACCGTGCACGCGGACGCGGCCCGCACCGGACGGCTGCAGTCCGGGGCGTTCACCGGGCTGTGGACGGCCGGCGAGACCGTCGGACTGGCCGCCGGGCCGGGCCTGTTCTCGCTGGCGCTGGCCGCCGCCGGGTTCGCCTCCTCCACCACCGACCACCCCGTCGCGCAGACCGCCACCGCCCGGACGGGCGTCCTGCTCGGCTTCAGCCTCGTCCCGGCCCTGCTGATGCTGGCCTCGCTGCCCGCGCTGCGCGCCTACGGGCGCCGCCGGGCCGCTGCCGCCGCCCCCGCCGTTTTCGTCGACTCACTTGCTGGAGAACCTTCATGACGGACCGTCAGTCCGCGCTCCCGGACACCGGGCGCCCCGCCGGGGAACTGCTCGCCGAACTGCGCACCCTCACCGCCGCCGACCTGCCCACCCGCGGCGGCCGCACCACCGCGTACACCTACGACGCCGGGCGGCCCGAGGTGCGGGCCGCCGCCGAGGGCGCCTACCTGGCCATGCTGGAGGTCAACGGCCTGGACCCGACGGCCTTCCCCAGCATCGTCGCGCTGGAGCGGCAGGTGGTCGGCGCGGTCGCCGCCCGGCTCGGCGGGGACGAGCGCACGCCCGGCATCTTCACCAGCGGCGGCACCGAGTCGATCCTGCTCGCGGTCAAGGCCGCCCGGGACGCCCGGCCCGAGGTCGCCGAGCCCGAGATCGTGGTGCCCGCGACGGCGCACGCCGCGTTCTTCAAGGCCGGAACGTACCTGAAGGTCAAGGTCGTCGCGGTGCCGGTCGACCCGGAGACCTTCCGGGCCGTGCCCGGGGCGATGGCCGCGGCCTGCACCGAACGGACCGTCCTGGTGGTGGCCTCCGCGCCCTCGTACGCGCACGGCGTGGTCGACCCCGTCGCGGCGATCGCCGCGGCGGCGGCCGAGCGCGGCCTGCCCTGCCACGTCGACGCCTGCGTGGGCGGCTGGCTGCTGCCCTGGCTCGCCGAGGCCGGGGCCGAAGTACCCCCGTTCGACCTGTCGGTACCCGGCGTCACCTCGCTCTCCTGCGACCTGCACAAGTTCGGCTACGCCCCCAAGGGCGCGTCCGTGCTGCTCTTCCGCGACCAGCCGATGCGGCTCGCCGCCTACTTCGCCTGCGCCCAGTGGCCCGGCTACCCGGTGGTCAACTCCACCGTCCAGAGCAGCAAGGGCGCCGGCCCGCTGGCCGGCGCCTGGGCCACCCTGCAGGCCCTCGGGGCCGACGGCTACCGGGAGTTGGGGCGCGCGGCACTCGACGCCACCCGGCGGCTGGTCGCGGGCATCGCGGCGGTCGACGGGCTGCGGGTGCTCGGCACGCCGGACGCGACCCTGGTCGCCATCGGCACCGACCCCGCGCCGGGCGAACACCCGCTGGACCTCTGGGAGTTGGCCGACGAGTCGCGCGCCCGCGGCTTCTTCCTGCAACCCCAGCTGAGCGTCGACGGCCTGCCCGCCAGCCTGCACGTCACGCTCACCGGCGTCAGCGGACAGGGCGTGGACGCGCTGCTGGACGCCCTGCGCGAGAGCGTCGCCGCGGTCCGCGCCCGCGGACCGGTCGCCCCGCCCACCGAGATCCTCGCCCTCCTCGACGGCCTCGACCTCACCACCCTGGACGACGCGACCTTCGCCGCCCTTCTCCCCGCCACCGGCCTCGACCTCTCCCCCGAGGCCACCACCCGCATGGCCGGCGTCAACCGCCTCCTGAACGCCCTCCCCCCGCACCTGCGCGACCAGCTCGCAACACGCTTCCTGTCGGCGCTGTACTCGCCCTACCTGGGGCGGTAGAAGGGGCCCGGGTACGAACGGCGGGAAGCACATTCAGGGGCCCGGGGAACGGCGGGGCCGTGCTGCTGGTGGCCGGAGCCCATCGGAGGTTCGTGCTGCTGCGTGTCTTGAACAGAACCCGAAGCCGATGCGCGCTCCGGCAGTGAACCGCCAGCAGACTGGGCCTCGCCGTTCCCCGAGCCCCTGGCGGGGCTCTCGGCGCTATCGGAGCAGGGCCGCCAGGCCGTCCGCGATGCGCTGGAGGCCGAACTCGAAGCGGGTGTCCATGTCGGGGTCGGTGAGGTCGTCGGCGAGGGCGACCAGGTTGGGGTGGGTCTCGGCGGGGAGGGCGCGGAAGGTCTCGCCGGCGGCGTGGGCGACCTGTCCGCGGCTGGCGCCCGCGGCCTCGGCGGCGGAGAGCGGCGACTGCTCCTGCAGGACGAAGCCCTGGACGTACGCGGAGAGCAGGTAGGAGGCCATCGCGGCGTCGGCGTCGGCGAAGCCGGCCGCGCGCAGCCGGTCGAGCTGGTCCTCCAGGACGGCGAGGACGCGGGGGCCGGTGGTGAGGCGCCCGGCGACGACCTTGGCGGCGTCGCGCTTGGCGAGCAGCAGGGCGCGGTAGCGGCGGCCGTACTCGAGGTACTGCTCGCGCCAGTCGCCGGTGCGGGGCGGGATCTCGGCGTCGGCGATGATCGCGTCGCCGAGCAGGTCGAGGAGTTCCTCCTTGTTGCGGACGTGCCAGTAGAGCGAGGCGGCCTGCACGCCGGCCTCGGCGGCGACCTTGCGCATGGAGAGTCCGGCGAGTCCTTCGCGTTCGAGGACGGTCAGGGCGGCGGCGGCGAGGCGCTCGCGGGTGAGGGTGCGCGCGGGGGGCTGGGCCACGGGTGCTCCTGGGGTGGTGGCGGGCGCGGTTCGCACTTGCAATCTAACACCGTTAGGGCGATGCTGGGTGCGCAATCGCGGCCCCTAACAGTGTTAGGGGCTACTCGGCACACCCGGAGGGGGAAGCGGTGGACGGCACCAGGAGCGCCCGGTACAAGTGGCAGGCGCTCGCCACGCTCTGCGCCACGATGTTCATGGCGATGCTCGACAACGTCATCGTCAACATCGCCCTCCCCCGGATCGGCCGGGACCTGCACGCGGGCATCAGCGGCCTGCAGTGGGTCGCCGAGGGCTACAGCCTGCTGTACGCGGCGCTGCTGCTGACCGGCGGCACGCTCGGCGACCGGTACGGCCGCACCCGGGTGTACCGGATCGGGCTGGCACTGTTCACCCTGGGCTCGGCGGCGGCCGCGCTGGCCGGCGGCACCGGGGCGCTGGTCGCGGCCCGGATGCTGCAGGGGGTGGGCGCGGCGCTGCTGACCCCGGGCAGCCTGGCGATCCTGCGGCACGTGTTCACCGACGAGAAGGAGCGGGCCAGGGCGATCGGCCTGTGGTCGGGCGTCTCGGCGCTCGGCCTGTCCGTCGGGCCGGTGCTCGGCGGCCCGATGGTGGACGCGTTCGGCTGGGCCAGCGTGTTCTGGATCAACGTCCCGGTCGGGGCGCTCGCCCTGGTGCTGGCGTACCGCGTCCTGCCGGAGGTCGCGCCGCGCGGGCGGCGGGTGGACCTGCCGGGCCTGGTGCTGTCCGCGGGCGGCCTGGGCGCGCTGGTGTACGGGCTGGTAGAGGGCCCGGGGCGGGGCTGGACGGACGCCCGGGTGCTGGCCTGCGGGGCGGCCGCGGCCGTGCTGCTGGCGCTCTTCGTCCTGGTCGAACTGCGGGCCCCGGAACCGATGCTGGAGCTGCGGACGTTCGGTGACCGGGTGCTCGCGGGGGCGATGCTGAGCGGGCTGATGGTGAGCTTCGGCATGTTCGGCGCGCTGTTCTTCCTGCCGCTGATGCTCCAGGGCGTGATGCGCTGGGCGCCGACCGACGCCGGGTACGCGGGGCTGCCGATGAGCGGCGTGATCGTCTTCGCGGCCCCGCTGTCGGGCCGGCTGGCCGGCCGTCACGGCCCGCGCACGCCACTGGTGCTGGGCATCGCGCTGTGCGCGGTCGGCCTCGGCGGGCTGTCGCTGTACTCGGGGCAGGCGCACTACTGGTCGTACGCCTGGACGCTGGTGGTGCTCGGCTTCGGCATGGGCCTGACCTTCACCCCGGTGTCGATCGCGGTGCTCCAGCGGGTCGCCCCGGAGCACACCGGAACGGCCTCCGCCACCATCAGCACGCTGCGCGAACTCGGCGGCGTCCTGGGCATCGCCGTCCTCGGGGCCGTGCTGACCGCACGGCTGGCCGGCGCGCCCGCCACCGACGGCGCCGCGTTCGTCGACGCCCTGCACCTGGCCCTGCGCTGCGGCTCCGCGACCCTGGCCGCCACCGCCGTCCTGGTCGCCCTGCTCCTGCGCAGCGGCTCGGGGACGACGGCGGGAGGCGAAATCAGGGGCTCGGGGAACGGCGAGGCCCAGTCTGCTGGCGGTTCACTGCCGTTGCGTGCGTGAGCTTTCGGTTCTGTCACTACGACGCAGCAGCACGAACCTTCGATGGGCTCCGGCCGTCAGCAGCACGGGCTCGCCGTTCCCCGAGCCCCTGGTGGTGCTCTCCCGACGTTCTCCAACCCGGTGCCGGATCGGGTGACGCGGGCGGCGGGAGCGGCGTTCGCCCGATCCGGTGGCGGAACGGCCGGCGAAGGGCGGGCGACGGGGCGGTCCCGGGGGTGCGGATGTGGTGAACGGGGGCGGGCGCGGCCGGTGCGTTCGCTAGCATGGCCCGCTCAAGTGGTCGGACCGACACCGGTGGTGGGGGATGGCGTGCTGAGCGTGGGGCCGGACGGCAGCGGCGGCGGTGGCAGCGGCGGCGGCGGCGGGTTCCGGGTCGAGCCGGACGAGTTGGACGGGGCGGGGCAGACCGCGGGCGGTGTCGCCGAGCAGGTGCCGGGCGGGACGTCGCGGGTGCTGGGCGCCTCCGACGACGCCGAGGCGGGGCTGCGCGGCTGGACGACCGGCAGCGAACTGGACGCCTGCACCGACCAGTGGAAGCGGCTGCTGGACGAGCTCTCCGCCGAGATGGACCGGCAGGGCGACAACCTGCGGCGCACCGCGGCGAACTACCGCCGGGCCGAGCAGGACGCCGCCGCCGGTCTGACGGGGCGGTGAGCATGGACGTCCCCACGCTGCGCGACGCGGACCCGAACCGGCTGTTCACCGCCGCCGACGCGTACGCCGCGCTGGCCGCCGAGTTCTCCGCCCACGCGGACACCTGGCGCGGCGGCGTCGACGGCCGGGTGAGCGCCTCCGGCTGGACCGGCAACGCCGCCGACCTCGCCCGGGGCTCGCTGTCGCGGACCACCGGCAAGCTGACCGCCGCCCACCTGGAACTGGCCCGGATCGCCCCGGTGCTGCGGGAGGGTGCCGAGGCGTTCCTGCTGGCCCGCTCCAAGCTCCGGGCCGCGCTCGCCGACGCCGACGCGAACGGTTTCACGGTGGCCGACGACGGCGGCGTCTCCTGGCCGCCGCCGAGCGCCGCCGAGCGGCACGACCCGGACGCGCCGGACCGCGCCCGGCAGGGCACCGATCTGCGCGACCGGATCACCGACGCGCTCACCGAGGCCGCGCACGCCGACCAGGTCACCGCGCAGCGCCTGCGCCAGTACACCGACGACGCCCGCACCGGCGCCGGGCTGGACCCGGGCACCGCGATGCTGCGGCTGAACAGCGCCCTGCTCGGCGCGGTCAGCCCGTTCGGCGGCCCCGAGGACCTGGTGCACGCCGGGATGCCCGGCAAGGACGCCCCGCCCACCGAGGTGAACGCCTGGTGGAAGGCCCTCCCGCCGGACGAGCAGCAGCGCCTGATCCAGAAGTACCCGGCCGAGCTCGGCAACCGCGACGGCATGCCGACGCCCGCCCGCGACCAGGCCAACCGGATCAACCTGGACCGGCTGGTCGCCGACCTCTCCTCCCGGCAGGACCTCTCCGACTGGGACGAGAAGAAGCTGGAGGGCTTCCGGGCGATCCAGGGCCGGCTGCGCGAGGAGCAGGGCAAGCAGCCCCCCGCCTACCTGATGGTGATCGGCGACCAGGGCCAGGGCCGGGCCGCCATCGCCTACGGCAACCCGGACACCGCCGACGACGTGGTGGCGTACGTGCCCGGCCTGAACACCGAGGTCAAGAACATGGGGGCCGGCGACGCCGACCGGGCCCGCGACCTGTGGCAGTCCGCGCACGACCTCGACCCGGGCCGCTCCACCGCCTCGATCGCCTGGCTGGGCTACGACACCCCGCAGGTCAAGGGCATCAGCTCCGACATGTTCGCGGTGGCCGACGACGAGCGCGCCAAGCAGGGCGGCGAGGCGTACCAGGGCTTCCTGCAGGGCCTGCGCGCCTCGCACGAGGGGCAGCCCGCGCACCTGACCGCGCTGGGCCACTCGTACGGCTCGTTCACCGTCGGGCAGGCCGCGCAGCGCCCCGGCGGCATCCCCGCGGACGACATCGTCCTGGTCGGCTCGCCCGGCACCGGCGCGCAGCGGGCCTCGCAGCTGGGCGTCGGTGCGGACCACGTGTGGGTCGGCGCGGCCGAGAACGACCCGGTCTCGCACCTGCCCAGCCACGACGAGGCCAAGGGCATCGGCATCGGCGCGGGTGTCGGCGGCCTGGTGGCCGGGCCGCTGGGCGCGCTGGCCGGCGGGTTCATCGGCGACAAGATCGCCGGGCACGGCGACCCGAACGAGCTGTGGTTCGGCCAGGACCCGGCCAGCAGCGAGTTCGGGGCGCACCGCTTCGACGTCGCGGACGGGCCGCTGGGCTTCGAGTCGCACTCCGACTACTGGAACCAGGGCGACGGCCGGGACGGGCACTCCCTGCGCAACATGGGCTTGATCGTCTCCGGCCACGGCGACCGGGTGTCCGGACAGGAGTACCGATGAACGACGACCTGGCGCCCGAGCTGCTGGCGGCCCGGTCCGCGGTGGACGAGCTGCTGGACTCCGCCCCCGCCGCGCTCACCCCCGCCGCGCACTGGGCGGACGGCCCCTACGTCGCGGTCGCGCACGAGCACGCCTTCACCCGGGAGCCGGACGGCACCGCGCACCTGGAGAAGCGGCGCTACCTGCTGACCCGGGTGGCCGAGCACCGCTACCCCGAGCTGCTCGCCCAGCTCGGGCGGGCCTGGCGGGAGCGCGGCTGGGCGGTGGAGGACGACGGCGACCCGGTGCTGCCCGTGCTGCGGGCCAAGACCCCGTACGGGACGGCCGAGTTCCGGATCGGCTTCGCGGGCAACGGGACGCTGCTGGCCCGGGTGGACGGGCTGGCCGCGCCCGGCCTGTCGTACCCGTTCGGCGGCAGCAGCACGGTGCCGATCGGGCCGGACGGGTCGATGGACACCATGCCCCGGCGGCAGGACCCGTTCTGGTCGGTCTAGGGTCGGTCGGGGGGCGCGTTCCGGGGCCGTTCCGGGGCGGGACGGGACGGAACGGGCGGGCAGAGGGAGTCGGGATGAGGCTGCGGGTGGCGGGCGCCGTCGCGGGGCTGCTGCTGGTGCTGGGCGCGGCGGGCTGCGGCCCGTCCGGGGGCGGGGACGGCGGCTCCGGGAGCGGCGGCGGCCGGGCCGACCGGCGGCTGGTCGCGCTGGACACCGCCCGGAGCAGGCTGCAGGAACTGGTGGACGGCACCACCGGGGCGCTCACCCCGGCCGTCCGGTACGCCGACGACGCGTTCCGGGCCGTCCCGCACGAGAACGCCGCCCGCGACACCGACGGCACCGCGCAGCTGACCCTGCGCCGCTACGTGCTCACCAAGGTCGCCGACGCCAACCGGCCCCGCCTGCTGGAGCAGGTCCGCGCGTACTGGCGGGGCCTCGGCTACACCCTGCACGACGGCGACGCCGCCGACCTGGCCTCCGCCGCCGCCCCCGACGGCACCGGGGTGAGCGTCAGCATCGGCGTCCCCGGCAACGTCACGGTGGTCGCCGACGCCTGGGTGGCGGACCCGGGCAGCCGCACCCCGTTCGGCCCCGCCCCCAGCCCGCTGCCGACCGGCCGGGACGGCGGGCCGGACACCGTGCCGGTCTTCGAGGACCCGGCCTGGTCCTGACCCCGCCGCACCCCCCGCGACCCGGCAATTCGCGTGCCGATCGGGGGACATAACGCGCCGTCGGGACAGATCAGGGCCGATCCGGCCTGATCGGGCGTCAACGGGCCTTTGACGGAGAGTAGTTGGCGGCTGGCATTGGGGTGTCGTGACCATGCTGGCTATAGTCGGAACGATCTAGCCGGAACGGCGGCCGGCCGAGGGGTCTTCCTCGGTATCGCCATGCCGCGTTCCGCCGTCATGCCGCCGTGCCGTCCGTCGTCCCTGGGCTTGTCGTGTTCCGCGTCGACCACGGGGAGATGACGAGCCATGGTTCAGTTGACCGGGCGGAGGCGCACCGCGCTCGCCGCCGTCGTAGGAGTCGTGGGAGGGGCGCTCCTGGCGAGCGGGTGCGGCATCGTCGGGTCCGGGAGCCCCTCGGACCGGCGGGCGGACCTGCACGCCATGCTGCCCGAACGGATCCGCAAGGCGGGGGTGATGACGGTCGGCGCCTCCTTCACCGCCGCGCCGGTGGTCTACCGCAACGACCGCAACGAGCCGGACGGGCTCGACCCGCACCTGGCGGAGAAGCTGGGCGCGCTGCTGGGCGTCAGACTGGAGTTCCAGGACGTCGGGCCGTTCGCGAACGTGCTGCCGGGCCTGATGGACCGCAAGTACGACGTCGCGATGTCCGGGATCACCGACACCCGGGAGCGCGAGCAGGGCCTCGACAAGGCCGGCCTGCGGACCAGCCCCGGCGTGGACTTCGTCGACTACTTCATGGCGGGCATCGGCATCGCCGTCGACAAGGGCAACCCGAAGGGCATCACCGAGGTCGAGAAGCTGTGCGGGAGCACCGTCACGGTCAAGAAGGGCACCACCCACGACGACCTGGTGACCCTGCAGAAGGCGGCCTGCGACCGCGACGGCCACCCGCTGACGATCATGGAGACCGACAGCGACGCCGCCGCGCTCGAGAACCTCAAGGGCCCGGCGGACGCGTTCGTCACCGACTACCCGAAGGCCGTCTACGCGGCGCAGACCGTCGGCAACGGCACCGCCTTCGACATCGGCGGCCCGCAGATGCAGCCCCGTCCGTTCGGCATCGCGCTGCGCAAGGACGACCAGCAGCTGCGCGACGTGCTGATGCGGGCGATGAACCGGCTGATCACCAACGGCACCTACGACCAGGTGCTGACCGAGCACAAGCTGACGGTCGGCGCGATCCAGAACTCGGTCACCAACGGCGCGTAGGGCGCGGGCGGGTCTCAGGCGGTGGCGAAGGCCAGCACCGCCACGTCGTCGGTCAGGGCGCCGGCGTGGCGGCGGACGTCGTGGTCGAGGAAGGTGACGACGGCGTCCGGACCGGTGGCGGACAGCGTGCCCAGGCGGGCCGCGAGCGGGTAGAACGCGCCGGCGCGGTCGCGGGCCTCGGTGAGGCCGTCGGTGTGCAGCAGCAGGGTGCGGCCGGGCGGCAGCGGAACGGTCGCGGGCCGCTCGGCGGGGCCGGCCGCGAGGTGGCCCAGGCCCAGCGGGAGGTCCTCGGGGCAGGAGACGGTGCCCACGCTGCCCGGGGCCAGCAGCAGCGGGGCGAGGTGGCCCCGGTTGACCAGGTCGATCCGGTCCTCGCCGGGACGGTGCTGGAGCAGCACCGCGGTGACGAAGAGCTCGCGGTCGCCGTCCTGTTCGGCGGTGCGGCGCACGTGCCGGTCCAGTTTGTCGGCGAGCTCGCCCAGCCCGGCGGTCTCGTGGGCGGCGACCCGGAACGCGCCGATCACGTCCGCGACGGTGCGCACCGCGTCCAGGCCCTTGCCGCGGACGTCGCCCAGCAGGATCCGGGTGCCGTACTCCGTCTCGCACACCTCGTACAGGTCGCCGCCGATGCCGACGTCCGCCTGCGCGGGGTGGTAGAGGCCGGCGGTGCGCAGGCTCCCGGCGCGGGCGGGCACCGGGCGCAGCACGGTGTGCTGGAGGGTGTCGGCGACCGCCCGCACCCGGACCAGGTCGCGGGCCTGCCGGCGGCGCTGCACGGCCAGCCCCGCGCCCATCGCACCGGCCAGCACGGTGGCCAGGTACGTCCACACGTGGTGCTGCTCGGTCAGGTGGCCGGCCCGCAGCGCGAGCAGCGCCTGCAGGGCGACGGTGACCGCGGTGGAGCCGGCGACCAGGGCGGGGCCGCCGCTGAACGCGACCACCACCGGGACCACGGTGAGCAGGAAGCCCGCCGCGACGGACCGGGGGACGGACCACTCCATCACCAGGTCGGCGACCAGCAGCAGGACGGGCAGCAGCCGCACCCAGGTCGGGGTGCGCAGCGCCGCCGCCATCGCGGCCTCCCAGCGGGCCCCGGCGTTCCGGGGCGCCCCGGGGGCGTCCGGGGGCCGCACGGGCTCGCTCCGCCGCGCGGGTCCCCTCCGGCGCTCGGGATCGCTCCGACGCTCGGGCTCGCTCCGGTGCCGGGTGGCGGGGACGGGGGCGGGCAGCGCGGTCATGCTGGGCCTCCTCGACGGCCGGAACGGGCAGGGCTCTCTCCCCCATCGTCGCGTGCGGCCCGGCCCGGCCACCGCCCGCGAAGGTCCTGACGGCTCGGGACCTTCGACCCGTTCCGGCCGGGCGGGGAACATGCCGTGAGCTGCGTCACCGTCCGGGCGGGCCGGGCGGCGGCGGGTGGGTACGCTGGACGGCCATGGAGATCTGGATCAACCCCCGGTGCAGCAAGTGCCGCACCGCCCTGAGCACGCTCGACGAGGCCGGCGTGCAGTACACCGTCCGCCGCTACCTGGAGGACCCGCCCAGCGCCGCCGAACTCACCGGGGTCCTGGAGCGGCTGGGCCTCGAACCCTGGGACGTGGCCCGCCTGGACGAGGACGCGGCCAAGGAGCTGGACCTGCGCTCCTGGGGCCGCACCGAGGCCGACCGGGCCCGCTGGGTGGAGGCGATGTCCGCCCACCCGCAGCTGATCCAGCGCCCGATCATCACCGCGGACGACGGCTACACCGTCATCGGCCGCACCCCGGACGCCCTGGACGACGTCATCTCCCACTGACCTCCGCCCCGCCCGCCCCGCCCGCCCCGGCCCACCGGACTACCGGCCCCGCCAGGCGGCCGGCCCGGGGCCCGGCTCGGACTGCGGCTCGGACTCCGGCTCGGACTCCGGCTCGCCGAGCGCGGCGAGGACGGCCCGGCCGGCGCGGCACAGTTCCTCGTCCTGCTCGAGGCCGCCGAACGCGCCGCCGCGGCCGGGCCGGGCCAGCCAGGCGCGCAGCAGGGGGGCGGCCGGGCGGGCGGCGGGGCCCATCCGTTCCAGGCAGGGGACGACGACGCGGGCGGTGTAGAGGTTCGCCTCCCAGGCCGGGAGCAGGACGTCCAGCACCGCAGCCGCCTCGTCCACGCCGCCGACCGCCCAGAGCGCGGCCGCGCAGTGCACGGACGTCCAGCCCCGGCCCACCGCGTGCTCCCGCAGGCCGGGCAGGGCGGCGGCGGCCGCGGGGCCGATCGCGCCGAGCAGCTCCGCGACGCCGCCGAGGTCGTGGAAGCGGAACGGGCCGCCGTCCTCGTCCGGTCCGGACAGCAGCAGCGGCAGCAGTTCGTCCGGGTCGGCGCCGAGCGCCCGCAGGGCGGCGATCGCGACCAGCGCCGTCTCGGCGCCCCCCGGTCCGCCGGGCGCCGTCAGGGCGCGGACCGCGGGCCGGGCGGCGGCCGCCGCCGGGCCGAAGCGTTCCAGTGCCCGCAGCGCGGAGCAGACGATCTTCCACTGCCCGTCGCGCGCCGCCCGGTCGTGCACCTCCCGGAC
>NZ_JBHUWH010000229.1:0-11953 GCF_042670125.1 Kitasatospora sp. NPDC057198
CCCGCCGAGGAAGCCGAGGAGGCCGACCCCACCAAGGGCCGCCTGGTCAAGGTCCCCCCGGCGGACTTCAACCCCTTCGCCCAGACCACCAGCCCCGCCCCGGCCGCCCCGCAGGCGCCGCCGGCCCCGCCCGCCAGCAGCCCCTTCGGCTGAGCCCCCGTTCCCCGGGCCCTACCAGGGCCCGGGGAACCACGGCAGCGAACACCGCCGGCGGCGGCCCCGGAGCCCGCCGGCCGCCCCGCTGTCAGCACCTCCTGCGAAGCTCCTCGCACCACCAACACAGGAGGTCACCGTGGGTGCCTGGGACATCGGCCACTTCGACAACGACACCGCCGCCGACTTCGGCGGAGAGCTGGACGACGCCGCCCCGGAGCAGCGCGCCGAGCTGCTCCGCGCCACCCTCGCCGAGGCCGCGGAAGTGACGGCGGACGACTACCTCGACTCGGACGTCGCCGTGCCCGCCCTCGCCGCCGCGGCCCTGGTCGCGTCGCACTGCTCGGGCGGCGAGCCGGTCACCACCGCGTACGGCCCGAAGCAGCCGCTGCCCCCGCTCGCCGAGCTGCGCCCGCTGGCGGCCGCCGCGGTGCGGCGGGTGCTGGCCGAGGAGTCCGAACTGGCCGAACTCTGGGACGAGACCGAGCTGTCCGCCGACTGGCGCGCCGCCGTCGCCCGCCTGCACGCCGTCCTCCGGGCCGAGTAGCCGAGCAGCCGAGCAGGCGCCACCTCCGCCGCACCACCGACCACCGCGACGCCCTTCCCGGACGCCGCCGTCCTGCTGGAGCGGCCCCCGGAGGAGGCCCCACCACCGGAGGAGAGCACACGTGGGCACCTGGGGCCCCGGCCCGTTCGACAACGACGACGCCGCCGACTTCGGCGGTGACCTGGACGACGCCGCCCCCGAGCAGCGCGCCGAGCTGGTCCGCACCGCCCTGTCCCGCGCCGTGCGCGCGCCGGACGAGTTGGAGCACCACCTCGGCCTGCCCGCGGTCGCCGCCGCCGCGCTGGTCGCCGCGCAGTGCCCGGACGGCGAGCCGGTCACCACCGCGTACGGCCCGAAGCAGCCGCTGCCCCCGCTCGCCGAGCTGCGCCCGCTGGCGGCCAGGGCGGTCGTCCGGGCCCTCGGCCCCGATTCCGACCTGACCGAGGGCTGGTACGACTACGCCTCCTACCTGGCCTGGCGGGGCGGGCTGGAGCGGCTGCGCGCCGTCCTGCGCGAGCCCGACGTCCCGTTCCCCGGGCAGGAGCCGCTGTTCTGACGCCGACGGCCCGTCAGACCCGCTGCGCCCGCCGGTCGTCGACCTCCTCCGCCAGGACGGCCATCCGGTAGAGCGTGACGAAGTAGCCCGTGGCGTACGAGTCGGCGGCGACGGCCGGCAGCAGTTCGGCGAGGAGGGCGCGGCGCTGCCGCAGGTGCTCGCGGTGGCGGGCGCCGAGGGGGCCGTCGAGGGTGGCCACGGTGCAGCCGGCGAGGGTGGTGGCCAGGGTGACCAGGGATTCGCCGCCGGGTTCCCGGTCGTACCAGTCCGGGGGGAACCGCAGGGCGCCGAACTCCTCCAGGAGCTGACCCAGCAGTTCGATCTCATGTTCGAGCATGTCAATGATCATGCCGCACCGCCGGGCACTTGGGAACGCGTGTCGCACACATCACCCCCACCTCTCCCCCGTGACCCGGCACCCGCCCGCCGATCCGTCCGGAGCGCGAACGCCCTCCTCAGCGCGGAAGATCCCGCGTGGTCCAGACCCATTGCCATTCCATTACCTCCTCCCTACCCTCCGATGACACAGGCCCTCCGCGCTCCCCGACGGCCGGGAGATCCGCCGCACCTGCACACGCACACCTCCTCCCCCACAAGCAGTGGAGCACGCACGCCGCCGACGGCGGCCTCCGCCCCGGCGACGGTGGACATCACCCCGCCGCCACCGGACACCGAGGCCCCCTCCGCGCCCGGCACCCCGGTGGGCACCTCGGTGGCGGGGACGACCGACACCTGGGACCAGAAGCCGGCCGGCAACTTCAACCAGCTCAACCAGCTCAAGCAGTCCAAGGCCAAGTACCCGAACCTCAAGGTGCAGATCTCGCTGGGCGGTTGGTCCTACAGCAAGTGGTTCTCCGACGCGGCGGCCACCGACGCCTCCCGCAAGGCGCTGGTCTCCTCCTGCATCGACCTGGACTGGGAGTGGCCGGACTCGGAGGGCCACCTGGGCAACGTGGTCCGCCCGGCCGACAAGGTCGACTGCACCCTGCTGGCCCAGGAGTTCCGCCGCCAACCGGACGCCCTCGGCGCCACCACCGGCAAGCACTGCACGCCGAGCGCCTTCCTGCCCGCCGACCCGACGGAGATCACCCGGAAGGCCGGCTGGATCAAGGACCAGGGCCTCGCCGGGGCGATGACCTGGTCCTTCGGCGGTGACACCGCCGACGGCGAGTCGATGACGGTGCTCGCCAACGGCCTGAGGTAGCGGGCGGGTTCAGGCGCGGCGTGCCAGGTGGACGACGTCCGGCACGCCGCGCTCGACCGGGATCTCCTCGGTCCGCACATCGGTGAACCCGGCCTCGCGCAGCGCCCGTTCGAAGGCGGCGGACGGCTGGGCGCTCCACACCGCCAGCACCCCGCCGGAGTTGAGCCGGGCGGCGGCGTGCGCCAGCCCGGCCGGCCCGTACAGCCGGTCGTTCTCGGCGCCGACCGTCCAGTCCGGCCCGTTGTCGATGTCGAGGCAGAGCGCGTCGTAGCGCTCGCCGTCCGCCGCGAGGTGGGCGACCAGGTCGGTGTGCAGCACCTCCACCCGGGGGTCGTCCAGCGCCCCGGCGGAGAACGCGCCGAGCGGGCCGGTGCGGTGCCAGTCGATGATCGCGGCCTCCCGCTCGACCACCGCGATCCGCCCCCAGCGCGGTTCGGCGGCGGCGTGCGCCAGCGAGAAGCCGACGCCCAGCCCGCCGATCAGCACGCCGGGGCGCTCCACCCCCGCGAGTGCGTCCAGCGCGGCCGCCACCAGCAGCCGCTCGGAGCGTCCGTCGACGGTGTCCATCAGGAAGCAGCCGTTCACGATGACCTCGCAGTGCCCGCCGCGCCGCCGCAGCACCACCTCGCCGCTCGGGCCCTGCCGCCGGTCGAGCACCTCGGGCTCGGCCAGCTCCCGGCGACTGGGCAGCACGGCCCCTGCGGACTCCACGGGCGGCACGGACATGCGGCGACTCCTCGGGGATCGGCATCGATCGTCGGCCCACTGACCCTAACCGACCTGCCCGGTCACCGTCGGCTACCCCTGCGGATCGGGCGTCAGCCCCGCCGGGGCGACCGGCGCGCCGCCCTTCACCTTCGGGTCGCGCCGCCCGCGCCGCTCCAGCCACTTGGCGAACCAGGACAGCAGCAGACACATGCCGATGTAGACCGGGGCGATCACCATCACCACCGGGATGAACGGCAGGTCGTAGTCCAGGTTGGTGGCGATCAGCTTCCCGGCGTGCAGGAACTCCTCGTAGGTGATCAGGAACCCGAGCGAGGTGTCCTTGAGCGCCACCACCAGCTGGCTGACGATGGTCGGCAGCATCGCCCGGTTCGCCTGCGGCACCAGCACGTACGTCATCACCTGGGTCTTGCGCAGCCCCAGCGCGTACGCCGCCTCCTTCTGCCCCGCGGGCACCGCCAGCACCCCGGCCCGGAACACCTCGGCCAGCACCGAGCCGTTGTACAGCGTCAGCCCGGCGACCAGCGCCCACATCGGCGGGGCCTTGAGGGCGACGAAGATGAAGAAGATCATCACCAGCAGCGGCATCGCCCGGAAGAACTCCACCACCACGGTGGACACCCAGCGCACCGCCCGGTGCTCGGAGAGCCGCCCGGCGGCGAACAGCGCGCCGAAGGGCAGCGCGAAGAGCACCGTCCAGCCGAACGCCTTCAGGGTGTTGCCCAGGCCGCGCAGCAGCAGCTCCTGGACGCCCTTGTACTCGAAGGGCATCCACTTCTGGTACGTGAACTGCTGGGTGTGGAACAGCATGTAGACCACCCAGCCGAGCACGGCGGCGATCACCAGCAGCGCCAGCCAGCCGTACAGCCGGTGCCGGGCCAGCGCCTTCGGGCCCGGCACGTCGTACAGCGCGGAGGACTCCACCGTCATCGGAACACCTCCGTCGTCGGGGCGCCGGCCGTCATCGGGACACCGCCGCCCGTCGTTCCAGCAGGTTGAACAGGGCGCTGATCGCCAGCGTCAGGATCAGGTAGCCGAGCGCGATCCAGACGAAGGTCCAGACGATGCCGTAGCCCAGCTCGTTGATGGTCCGGTAGGTGCCGAGCAGCTCGACCACGCTGAACGACCCGGCGATCGCGGTGTTCTTCGCCAGCGCGATCATCACGCTGCCCAGCGGGGCGACCACCGCCCGGTACGCCTGCGGCAGGACGACCAGGCCGAGCGTCTGGTTGAACGTCAGGCCCAGGCTGCGGGCCGCCTCGCCCTGCCCGGCGGGCACCGTGTTCACCCCGGAGCGCAGCGTCTCGCAGACGAACGCCGAGGTGTAGCAGCCCAGCGCCAGCACCGCGAAGGTGAAGAACGGCAGCGTGATGTCGAACCGGGGCAGCCCCAGCACCACGATGAAGAACAGCAGCGTCAGCGGCGTGTTCCGCAGCACCGTCACCCACCCGGTCCCGAACGCCCGCAGCGGCTTCACCGGCGACACCCGGAACCCCGCGACCAGCGCGCCGAGCACCAGGGCCAGCGCCGCGCTCACCAGGGTCAGCCACAGCGTGCCGAGGAACCCGTGCCAGTACGTGGACCAGTTGTCGGTCAGGACGTGCACTGTCCTCCTCCCTCCTACTGGTACCGGTCGATGGCCGGCGGCTCGGGCGCGGGCACCCCGGACAGGCCGAGCGTCGCCTCGTACGCCTTCTTCCAGTCGCCGTTCTGCTCGTGCCGCTGGAGCGCGTCGTCCAGCGCCAGCCGCAGCGCGGTGTCGTTCTTCGGCACGCCGATGCCGTACGGCTCCTTGGAGAACGGCTGCCCGGCGATCCTCAACTCGTCCGGCACCTTCGCCGCGTAGCCCTGCAGGATCGCGTTGTCGGTGGTCACCGCGTCGACCTGGCCGGTGATCAGGTTGTCCACGCAGGCCGAGTAGGTGTCGTAGCCGATCAGCTTCGCCTGCGGGTAGTCCTTCTGGATCCGCTGGTAGGGGGTCGACCCGGCGGCCGAGCAGACCTTCCGGCCGGCCAGGTCCTGCGGGCCGTCGATCTTCGTCTCGTTCCTGCGCACCAGCAGGGACTGCCCGGCGATGAAGTACGGCCCGGCGAAGCCGACCAGCTTCTTGCGGTTGTCGTTGATGGTGTAGGTGCCCACGTAGTAGTCGACCTGCCCGTTCTGCAGCGCCGTCTCGCGGTTGGCGGAGGCGATGGTGCGGAACTCGATCTGGTCGGGGGCGAAGCCCAGGTCGGCGCCGACCATCTTGGCGATCTCGATGTCGAAGCCGGAGTACTCGCCGGTGGCCGGGTTCTTCTGCCCCAGGTACGGCTGGTCCTCCTTGGCGCCGACCACCAGGTGGCCGCGCGAACGGGCCGCGTCCAGGGTCGGCGAACCGGTGACGGCGTCGCCGCCGCGCACCTGGTAGCTCGGCAGCGCGCCCGCCTGCGGGCCCTTCGGCGGCGGGGTGCCCTCCTTGCCGCAGGCCGCCGCCCCGAGCAGCAGCACGAGCACCAGCGCCCCGACCCGTCCCATCGTCCCCGGCCCCATCAGTGCTTCAGGATCTTGGAGAGGAAGTCCCTGGCGCGCTCGCTGCGCGGGTCCGCGAAGAACTCCTCGGGGACGCGGTCCTCGACGATCCGCCCGTCGGCCATGAACACCACGCGGTTGGCGGCCGACCGGGCGAAGCCCATCTCGTGGGTGACCACCACCATGGTCATCCCCTCCGCGGCCAGCGCGCGCATGACCTCCAGCACCTCGTTGATCATCTCGGGGTCGAGCGCCGAGGTCGGCTCGTCGAACAGCAGCGCCTTCGGGTCCATCGCCAGCGCCCGGGCGATCGCCACCCGCTGCTGCTGGCCGCCGGACAGCTGCGCCGGGTACTTGTCCGCGTGCGCCGCCAGCCCGACCCGCTCCAGCAGCCGGCGGCCCTTGGCCTCGGCCTCGGCCTTCCCCCGCTTGCGCACCTTGACCTGAGCGAGCGTCACGTTCTGCAGCACCGTCTTGTGCGCGAACAGGTTGAAGGACTGGAAGACCATCCCCACCTCGGCCCGCAGCTTCGCCAGCCCCTTGCCCTCGGCGGGCAGCGGCTGCCCCTCGATCAGGATGGTGCCGCTCTCCACCGTCTCCAGCCGGTTGATCGCCCGGCACAGCGTGGACTTGCCCGACCCGGAGGGGCCGATCACCACCACGACCTCGCCCCGGCCCACCGTGAGGTCGATGTCCTGCAGCACGTGCAGCTGCCCGAAGTGCTTGTTCACCCCGCGCAGTTCGATCAGCGGCTCCCCGACCCGCTCCCCGGCCCGCTCCCCGGCCGGCGCCCCCGTGCCTTCCCCCGGGGCCGTCACCTGGTGCGCCGCCCCTTCAGCAGCCAGCCCAGCGCCGTCCCGGCGAGCAGCGTCGCCAGCAGCGCGATCCACAGCGGGCAGGTGACGGTGAACACCCAGAACTGGATCTTCACTTTGTCCAGGTTGGCGAACAGGAACCAGACCGCCAGCACCACGATGACGCCGATCCCGATGTACCGGGTCGGGATCCCCGCGATCTCGTTGCGCTGGGTGCCTGACGGAGAACCGCCTGATGTCTTGGTCACCCCCGCAGTCTGCGCCCGCCCGCTACCCACCGGCCGCCGCGCCACCCCGCCACCGCCGCCCATTCACCCGTCCGCGTCACGGTCCGCGCCCCGTCCGCGTCACGGTCCGCGCCCCGGGCGGCTCCCGGGCGGCTCCCGCCGCGCCCGGCCGGAAGCGGCCCGCCCCCGCTCCCCCCTACCGCTCGTCCCGCCAGGAGCGCCAGAGCGCCGCGTACGGGCCGCCGGAGGCCACCAGTTCCGGGTGCGACCCGTACTCGGTGATCCGGCCCTGCTCGACCACCGCGATCACGTCGGCGTCGTGCGCGGTGTGCAGCCGGTGCGCGATCGCCACCACCGTGCGCCCGGCCAGCACCCGGGCCAGCGAGCGCTCCAGGTGCCGGGCCGCCCGCGGGTCGAGCAGCGAGGTGGCCTCGTCCAGCACCAGGGTGTGCGGGTCGGCCAGCACCAGCCGGGCCAGCGCGAGCTGCTGGGCCTGGGCGGGCGTCAGCGCGGTGCCGCCGGAGCCGACCTCGGTGTCCAGCCCGCCCGGCAGCGCCTCCACCCACTCCGTGGCGTCGACCGCGGCGAGCGCGGCGTGCAGCTCGGTGTCGTCGGCGTCCGCCCGGGCCAGGTGCAGGTTGTCCCGCAGGGTGCCGACGAAGACGTGGTGCTCCTGGTTGACCAGCGCGACCTCGGTGCGCACCCGCTCGGCGGGCATCCGCGACAGCTGCGCCCCGCCGAGCGTGACCCGGCCGCGGCCCGGCGCGTAGATGCCCGCGAGCAGCCGGCCCAGCGTCGACTTGCCCGCCCCCGACGGCCCGACCAGGGCGACCCGGCTGCCGGGCTCGACGTCCAGCGTGATGTCGCGCAGCACGTCCGTGCCCTCGCGGTAGCCGAAGCCGACCTGCCGGGCCTCGACCCGGCGGCCGTCCGGGCGCAGCTCCGGGTCGGTCTCCGGGTCGGCGACCTCGCGGACGCCGACCAGCCGGGCCAGCGAGGTCTGCCCGATCTGCAGCTCGTCGTACCAGCGCAGCAGTCGGGAGACCGGGTGCACCAGGGCCTGGGCGTACAGCACGCCGGTGGTCAGTCGGCCGGGGCTGATCAGGCCGTGCAGGGCGAACAGGCCGCCCAGCACCAGGGTGCCGAGCACGGCCAGCGCGTAGGTGCCGTCCACGGTGGGGAACCAGACGCTGCGCAGCCAGAGGGTGTACCGCTCCCAGTCGATCCAGCTCTTGATCTTCCGGTCCGTCAGTTCCACCCGGCGCCCGCCCAGCCGCAGCGCCTCGACCGTCCGCCCCGCGTCGACCGTCTCGGCGAGCACGGTGTTGACCGCGGCGTACCCGGCCGACTCGTTGCGGTAGGACTGCGGGGCCCGCCGGAAGTACCAGCGGGAGGTGAGGAGGAGCAGCGGCAGGCCGAGCACGGCGGTGGCGGCCAGCAGCGGGGAGGTCACCACCAGGGCGCCGAGCACCAGGGCCACCGAGACCAGGGCGACCACCAGTTCGGGCACCGCGTCGCGCACCGAGCGGGCCAGCCGGTCGATGTCGGTGGTGCCCCGGGAGACCAGGTCTCCGGTGCCGGCCCGCTCCAGCACGCCGAGCGGCAGCGCCACCGAGCGGACCAGGAAGTCCTCCCGCAGGTCGGCCAGCACCTCCTCGCCGAGCACGCTGCCGCGCAGCAGCGACAGTCCGGTGAACACCGACTGGACCACCAGCGCGGCCAGGTACCACCCGATCGCGGCGGTGACCCGCCCGCCGCCGCCGGTGGCCAGTGACTCCACCAGCGAGCCGAGCACCGCGGGCCCGACCAGCCCCGCCAGCGTCGCCGTCCCGTGCAGGGCCACCACCCCCGCCAGGCCGCCGCGGTGCCGCCGCAGCAGCATCCGCCCGTAGGCCCGCACCGCCTCGGCGGAGCCGACCGGCAGGGTGGTGACCGGCCCCTGCTCGTGGATCTCGGGGGGCTTCACGGCGTGCTCCTTCGGTTGCGGTGGTCGTGCGGACGCCCGCTGCCGCGGTCGTGGCGCCTGCTCCTGCGGTGGTGCGGGTGCCCGGTCACGGCGCGCCCCCTGCCGGGCCGGGCCCGGCGGCGGCCGTCATGCCCGCGGGCTCCGGGGCTCCGGGCGGGCCCTCGTCCCGGGTGACGACGGCCCGGTAGCGCGGCTCGCCGGTCATCAGTTCGCGGTGGGTGCCGGCGGCGGCGACCCGGCCGTGCTGGAGCAGCAGGACGGTGTCCGCCCGGTCGAGCAGCAGCGGGCTGGTGGCGAAGACCACCGTGGTGCGCCCGGAGCGCAGTGCGCTCAGGCCGGCGGCGATCCGGGACTCGGTGTGGGCGTCGACCGCGCTGGTCGGTTCGTCCAGCACCAGCACCGGCGGGTCGGCGACCAGTGAGCGGGCCAGGGCGAGGCGCTGCCGCTGGCCGCCGGAGAGCGAGCGGCCGCGTTCGGTGATCCGGGCCGCCATCGGGTCTCCCGCGCACTCGGGCGAGCCGTCGACGAGCGCGTCCAGCGCGTCCTGCGCGCGGGCGGCGGCCAGTGCCTCGGCGGGTGCGACCCGGCCGGAGCGGGGGACGTCGAACAGCTCGGCCAGGGTGCCGGAGAGCAGCACCGGCTCCTTGTCGTGGACCAGCACCGCGGCCCGGGCGGCGGCCAGCGGCACGCCGTCCAGTTCGACGCCGCCGAGCCGGACGGAGGGGTGCGGCCGCTGCCCCTCGGCGGGCACCGGCCGGCCGCCGAGCCGGGCCGCCAGCTCGCCCGCCGCGTCCGGGTCTCCGCAGACCACGGCGGTCAGCCGCCCGGCCCGGGCGGTCAGCCCGCTGACCGGGTCGTGCAGGTCGGAGCGGTCGGCCCGGCGCAGCAGCTCCGCCCCGGCCTCCCGGGCCGGCTCCGCGCCGTCCTCCGGCCCGTCCTCCCTGGCCAGCGAGAGGACCTTCACGGCCCGCCCGGCGGAGACCCGGGCGACGCTCCAGGCGTGCGCGGCCTCGCCGATGACCCGCAGCGGGGCGGCGAGGAAGGCGGTGGCGCCGTAGACGGCGATCAGCTCACCGACGCCGATCGACCCGTCGAGGGCGAGCCGGGCGCCGTACCAGGTGACGCCGACGACGAACAGGCCGGGCAGCAGCACCTCCTGGGCCTGCATGACCGCCCAGGTGCGGGCGGCCCGGACAGCGGCGGCCCGGACCCGCTGGGAGGCGGCCCGGTACCGGTTCAGGAACAGCTCCTCGCCGCCGATGCCGCGCAGCACCCGCAGCCCGGCCACCGTGTCGGCGGCCAGCTCGGACGCCTTGCCGCCGAGCGCCCGCTGTTCGTCGTACCGCCGCTCGAACGGCCCGAGCAGCGGCCACACCGCGGCGGCCAGCACGGGCACCCCGAGCAGCACGGCCAGGCCGAGGCCGGGCTGGCGCCACAGCACCACGGTGCTGACGCCGAGCCAGGCCAGCACCGCGCCGTACAGCCGGGCGGTGAGTTCGACGTACCAGCCGATCTTCTCGACGTCGCCGCTGGACACGGCGACGATCTCGCCGGTGGCGATCCGCCGGCCCAGCCCGCCGCCGAGCGCGGACGCCTGGCGGGCCACCAGTTGGCGGATCTGGGAGGCGGCCTGGATCCAGTTCCACACCACCTGGCGGTGCAGCAGCACCGTCATCGCGGTCTGCACGGCGGACAGCAGCAGGGCGAGCAGCCCGGCCGCGAGCAGGGCCCGGGTGTTCCGGTCGACGACGGCCTGGACGCCGCGGCCGACCGCGACGGGCAGCGCGGCCATCGCGCCGAGCTCCAGCGTGCTCCACAGCACGGCGAGCAGCCGGCCGCGGCGCTGGGCGCGGCCGAGCCAGCGCAGGAAGGCGCGCGGGGAGCTGAGGTCGGGGCTGCCGGGGTCGGACAGCGGCAGGGGGACGAGCGGCATGGTCGCTCCGTTGCGGGGTGGGACGGGGCAGGGCGGCCGGCCCGGTGGGCGGGGCGCCGACGCGGTGGGCGGGGCGCCGACGCGGGCGGGCGTGTCAGCCGGGCCGGGTGGGGCCCGGCGCGTCGGAGGTGCGCGGCGGAACGGGTGGTCGGCTCGTCACATGCGGTGAGCCTGACCCCCGCGGTGTGACGCACGCAACGGGTTTTCCGGCGGACCGGCCCGTTCCGGCCGCCGTCCCGTCCCGCTTTCATCCGTTCCGGGGAACTCCCGGCGGGCGGGAATAAGCCGGTGTTCACCGCCGTTGCCAGCCCTCCGGAAGCAGAAGCACAACCGAAGGGCACCCCTTCCCGTGACCAGCACCCCCGCAGTCCCCCCGATCCCCTCGATCACGCTGAACAACGGCGTGCGGATCCCGCAGCTCGGCTTCGGCGTCTGGCAGGTGCCGGACGCCGAGGCCGTCCCGGCGGTGCGCGCCGCCCTGGAGGCCGGCTACCGCTCGGTCGACACCGCCGAGATCTACGAGAACGAGAAGGGCACCGGCCAGGCGATCGCCGAGTCCGGCGTGGCCCGCGACGAGCTGTTCGTGACCACCAAGCTGTGGAACTCGGGCACCGTCGACTGGTCCGGCGCGCAGGGCCGCGACCGGGTGCTGCGCACCTTCGACGAGTCGCTCGGCCGCCTCGGCCTGGACGTGCTGGACCTGTACCTGATCCACTGGCCGCGCCCGATGCACGGCGACAGCTTCCTGAACATCTGGCGCGCCTTCGAGCAGCTGCACGCCGAGGGCCGGGTGCGGGCGATCGGCGTCTCCAACTTCCGCGTGCCGGACTTGGAGCTGCTGTTGAAGGAGGCCGAGGTGAAGCCGGTCCTCAACCAGATCGAGCTGCACCCGTACTTCCCGCAGGAGGAGCTGCGCGCCCTGCACGCCGAGCACGGCATCGCCACCGAGGCGTGGAGCCCGCTGGGCCAGGGCAAGGACCTGCTGGCCGAGCCCGCCCTGCTGGCCGTCGCCGCCAAGCACGGCCGCACGGCGGCGCAGGTGGTGCTGCGCTGGCACCTGCAGTCCGGTGTGATCGCCATCCCGAAGTCGGTCACCCCCGCCCGGATCCGGGAGAACCTGGACGTCACGGGCTTCGAGCTGGACGCCGAGGACCTGGCGGCCGTCGCGGGCATCGCCACCGGGCAGCGGATCGGGCCCGACCCGGCCGGCTTCGACTGGAACTGACGCCCCGTCGCCTGACGCACCACCAGCGGACGGCACGTCAGCGGACGGCGCGTCAGTGAACGGCACGTCGGCGAACGGCAGGGGGCCGGCACC
>NZ_JBHUWH010000230.1:0-11946 GCF_042670125.1 Kitasatospora sp. NPDC057198
GGCGTCGGCCGGGCGGCCCTCACCGCACTGGTGCGATGCGCTCTCGGGTGCCGCTCAGATGTCGCGGAAGACTTCGATCCGCGCGCCGACCGAGTTGAGCCGGGCCGCCAGGTCCTCGTAGCCGCGGTTGATCACGTAGACGTTGCGCAGGATCGAGGTGCCCTCGGCGGCCAGCATCGCCAGCAGCAGCACCATCGCGGGGCGCAGCGCGGGCGGGCACATCATCTCGGCGGCGCGCCAGCGGGTCGGGCCCTCGACCAGGACCCGGTGCGGGTCCATGAGCTGGACGTTGGCGCCGACCCGGCCGAGTTCGGTGAGGTAGACCGAGCGGTTCTCGTACACCCAGTCGTGCACCAGCGTGGTGCCGTGCGCGCAGGCGGCGATGGCGGCGAAGAACGGCAGGTTGTCGATGTTGATGCCGGGGAACGGCATCGGGTGGATCTTGTCGATCGGCGCGACCAGCTTGGAGGGGCGCACGGTGAGGTCGGTCAGCCGGGTGCGGCCGTTGGCGGCCGGGTACTCGGGGCCGCGCTCACAGTCGAGGCCCATCTCGTCCAGGACGGCGAGTTCGATCTCGATGAACTCGATCGGGACGCGCCGGATGGTGAGTTCGGAGTCGGTGACGACGGCGGCGGTGAGCAGGCTCATCGCCTCGACCGGGTCCTCGGAGGGGGCGTAGTCGACGTCGGCGTCGATGACGGCCTTGCCGTGCACGGTGAGGGTGGTGGTGCCGATGCCCTCGACCCGCACGCCGAGCAGTTCCAGGAAGAAGCACAGGTCCTGGACCATGTAGTTGGCGCTGGCGTTGCGGATGACGGTGGTGCCGGGGTGGCGGGCGGCGGCCAGCAGCGCGTTCTCGGTGACGGTGTCGCCGCGTTCGGTGAGCACGATGGGGCGCTGCGGCGAGACGCCGCGGTCGACGGTGGCCCGGTAGGTGCCGGTGGTGGCGCTGACGTGCAGGCCGAACTGGCGCAGGGCCGACAGGTGCGGCTGGACGGTGCGGGTGCCGAGGTCGCAGCCGCCCGCGTAGGGGATCTCGAAGCGGTCGGCGCGGTGCAGCAGCGGGCCGAGGAACATCAGGATGCTGCGGGTGCGCCGGGCGGCGTCCTCGTCCATGCCGGAGAGGTCGAGTTCGGCGGGCGGGGTGATCTCCAGGTCGAGGCCGTCGTTGATCCAGCGGTGCCGCACGCCGATGCTGGCGAGGACCTCCAGCAGCCGGTAGACCTCCTCGATCCGGGCGGCCCGCCGCAGGGTGGTGCGGCCGGTGGTGAGCAGGGAGGCGGCGAGCAGCGCGACGCAGGCGTTCTTGCTGGTGCGGACCTCGATGCTGCCGGAGAGGGGGCGGCCGCCGACCACCCGCAGGTTCATCGGGCCGGCCACGCCGAGCGAGACGATCTCGCTGTCCAGCGCCTCGCCGATCCGGGCGACCAGGTCCAGGCCGATGTTCTGGCCGCCGGACTCGATCCGGGCCACGGCGCTCTGGGTGGTGCCGAGGGCCGCGGCAAGTTGGCTCTGCGTCCAGCCCTTGTGGGTGCGGGCGGCGCGGACGAGCTTGCCGATGCGGGAGAGGTAGTCTTCGCTCACCGCGTGAACATATCTCACCTGTGCGATATGACGCACATTCGACGGCTGCTCCGGGCGTGTCGGGGCGCGGACCGGAGCCGCCCGGGGGCAGTCGGGCACCGAACCGCTTTACGTGCCGGGCGGGGTCATGCCAGGATGCGGACCCCGGTGCGGTCGGTCGGGTCGGGAGGGGTGGCAGCGGTGCTCGTGGACGGTCGGCAGGAGGCCGGGACGGACGTCCCGCGACTGGTGGCGGCGGCCCAGGCCGGGGACGCGGCGGCGCTGGAGCGGCTGCTGGGGGCGCACCTGCCGCTGGTCTACAACCTGCTGGCCCGGACGGTCGGCCCGACGGACGCCGACGACCTGACCCAGGAGACCATGCTGCGGGCGGTGCGCGGACTGGCGGGCCTGCGCGAGCCCGAACGCTTCAGGTCCTGGCTGGTGGCGATCGCCTACCGCCGGGCCCAGGAGCACGGGCGTCGCCGGACGGTGGAACTGCCGCACCGCTTCGAGGCGTTGGACGTGCCCGACCCGGGCACCGACTTCGCCGACCGGAGCGTCGCCGAACTGCTGCTCTCCGCCCAGCGGCGCGAACTCGTGCGCGCCACCGCCTGGTTGGACCAGGACGACCGCCAACTGCTGGCCCTGTGGTGGCAGGAGACCGACGGCACCCTCACCCGCACCGAGCTCGCCGCCGCGCTCGGCCTCCAACCTGCGCACGCCGCGGTCAAGTTGAAGCGGATGAAGGCCCAACTCGACCTGGTCCGCGCCCTGGTGCGGGCCCTGGACGCCACGCCCCGCTGCGCCGGGCTCGAACAGGCCGCCGCCGGGTGGGACGGCCGGCCCGGCTCGGTGTGGCGCAAGCGGCTGGCCCGGCACCTGCGCGAGTGCGCCGCCTGCACGGACCGCGCCACCGGCCTGGTCGCCCCGGAACGGCTGCTGCCCGGCCTCGGCGTGCTGCTGGTGCCGGACCGGCTCGCGGACGGGCTGGGCGCCGCGCTGCGCAAGGGCGCCCCCGCCGCGCACCGGACCGCCGCGTGGGCGGCGGCGGGCACCGCCGCCGTCGCGGCGACCGCGGTGCTGCTGGCCGTCGTCCCGTGGTCGGGCCCGGACTCCCCCGCGCCGCGGCCCTCCGCACCCGCCACGGCCACGCCCGCGGTCACGGCCGGGGTCACGGCCACGGCCACGCAGGCGCCGCCCTCCGAAGCCCCCTCGACACCCCCGTCCCCCTCCCCCACCGCGTCCGCCCGGCCCGCGGCGGCCCCCGGCCCCGGCGTGGCGGTCGCCGACCTGTACGTCGCCCCGGACGGCTCGGACGACGCGGACGGCTCGCTGGCCCACCCGTTCGCCTCCCTGGGCCGGGCCGCGTCCGCCGTCCGGCCGGGGCAGACCATCGCGCTGCGCGGCGGCACCTACCGGCTGGCGGCGCCGGTGGGCATCACCGCGGCGGGCACCGACGGGCAGCGGATCACCCTCTCCGCCTACCGGGACGAGCACCCGGTGCTGGACGCCTCGGCGCTGCCCGCCTCCGCCTGGGCGGTCACCCAGAGCGGCGGCTTCTGGACCGTCCAGGGCCTGGAGCTGCGCGGCGCGGCGGGCCACGGCTGGGTGTGCACCGGCTGCCGCTCGATGGTCTTCCAGCGCCTCGCCTTCCACGGCAACGGCCGCTCGGGGCTGCTGCTGCGGGACGCCGGGACGAGCGGCAACGCGGTACTGGACAGCGACTTCTACGACAACCGGGACGCGGCCGGCACGGCGGGCATCGGGCTGGGCCTGACCTTCGGCTCGGGCGGGGGCAACGTGGTGCGCGGCAACCGCTTCCACGGCAACGCGACCGACGGCCTCGACCTGGGCGGCTTCACCAGCCCGGTGACGGTGGACAGCAACTGGTCGTACCGCAACGGCAACGGCTTCACCCTGGGCGGCGGGGGCGGCCGGACGGCGGTGGCGCACCTGGTGGTGAACAACGCCGCCTGGGACAACTCCGGCCTCGGCTTCAACGACGAGGGCAACCCGGGCGCACTGCGGCTGACCGGGAACTCCGCCTTCCGCAACGCGCTCCTCGGCTTCTACCTCCCGGACGCCGCGGCCGAGTTGTCCGCCAACGCCGCCCTCGGCAACGGCCGGGACGTCCAGCGCGGCCAGAACTCCCGTTCCACCGGCAACAGTTGGGATTCCGCCGCAGCCCCCGACCTGTTCGCCTCCACCGCCCCGTCCAGCGCCGAGGGGCCCCGCCCGGCCGACGGCTCCCTGCCCGCCGGCCCCTTCCTGCGGCCGCTGACCGCGGCCGGCGCCACCATGACCGAGCAGCACGGGAATTGACGATGCGTCAACTCACCGGACGCCGCCCCGGCCGGGCGCTCAGCCCTGCGCCCGGACGGCCAGCTCCTGCCACTTGGCCCACACCTCGAGGCGCTCCGCGTAGACGGCCGGCAGCATCTCGTTGCCCTGGGTGCCGAAGAACACCCGCAGCGGCGGATCGTCCGAGTCGACGACCTCCAGCAGCGCCCGGCCCGCGGCGGCGGGGTCGCCGAAGTCCAGCGTCGCCATGAAGGCGCCGAGCGCGCCGCGGACCTCGTCGTAGGCCGCGATCGGCTCCGACTGCACCGCGGACGAGCCGCCCCAGTCGGTGGCGTAGGCGCCCGGCTCGACGATGGTGACCTTGACGCCGAGCCCGGCGACCTCCTGGGCCAGCGACTCGCTCAGCCCCTCCAGCGCCCACTTCGAGGCGTGGTAGCCGCCGACCAGCGGCCAGGCGGCGACGCCCCCGGTGGAGGAGATCTGGACGATGTGCCCGCTCCCCTGCTCCCGCAGGTACGGAAGGGCCGCCTGGGTCACCCACAGCGCGCCGAACAGGTTGGTCTCCAACTGGTCGCGCAGCGCCTGCTCCGCGAGCTCCTCGACCGCGCCGAACAGCCCGTGGCCCGCGTTGTTGACCACCACGTCGATCCGGCCGAAGTGCCGGTGGGCCCGCTCGACCGCGGCGCGGGCCGCGGCCCGGTCGGTGACGTCGAGCCGCAGCGGCAGAACGGCGTCGCCGTGGCGGGCGGCGAGGTCCGCGAGGGACTTCTCGTCGCGGGCGGTGGCCACCACCCGGTCACCGCGCCCCAGCGCGGCCTCGACGTAGCGGCGGCCGAAGCCGCGGGAGGAACCGGTGACGAACCAGACCTTGCTCATGGGAACTCCTTGAGGACGAGAGGAAGTGGGGTGGATCGGGAGCCGGTGACCGCGCACTGGTGACAGCGGCGGAGCCCGCTCAGTCCCGGAAGCGCTCGACCAGCGGCGCCACCGAGTCCAGGAAGTCCTTGACCTCGGCGTCGCCGGCCGGCGGTGCGTAGAACACCACCCGGTCGACGCCGGCGGCGCGCAGGTCCTCCAGGGCGGCCGGGTCCGGCTCGGCCCCGAAGACGGTGACGGGGACGTGGGCCCGGCCCGCCGCGCGGCCCGCCCGCCGCAGTTCGGCGATCCGGCCGGCCAGTTCGGCCGGCGGCATCCCGGCGTGCGGCATCCACTCGTCGCCGAAGTCGAGGACCCGGCGGGCGACGCCGGGGCCCGAGCCGCCGACCAGGACCGGGGGGTGCGGGTGCTGCCGCGGCTTGGGCCAGGACCGGACGGGGCCGAAGTCGACGTGCGCGCCGTGGAATTCGGCGACCTCGTTGCCCCAGATCTCCCGCATCGCCTTGACCCGCTCGGCCAGCACGGCCCAGCGGCGCCCCGGTTCGGTGCCGTGGTTCTCCAGTTCCTCGGAGATCCATCCGGCGCCGACGCCGAACAGCACCCGGCCGCCGGAGAGGACGTCGAGCGAGGCCACCGCCTTCGCGGTGGTGAGCGGGTCCCGCTGCGGGACGAGGCAGATCCCGGTGGCGACCTTCAACTCGCTGGTGGCCGCCGCCGCATAGGTGAGCGCCACGAAGAGGTCGTGGGTGTGCGAGAAGTGCGGGGGCAGCACCCCGGTCTCGCGGCGGGTGCGCTCACTCGCGGGGAGGTGGGTGTGCTCCGGCAGGAAGAGCGACTCGAAACCGCGCTCCTCCACCGCCCGGGCCAGTTCGTCGGGACGGATCGCGAAATCCGCGGGGAACATGGCGATGCCTGTCTTCATGGCGCTCCTTCCACGGCTGCTCGTTGCTGCTGTGATCTCACCTTAAGGAGCGGCGGGAGAGACGATCCATGACAGGAACGCTAGGTTTTTTGCCTGATCCTCTCGCGTTCCGATCGGTGGTGTGCGACACGGCCGACGGTGAACGGCTGTAGGGTGCCCGGCATGGACGTACTCGCGGACATCCTGGCCGCCACCCGCTTCAGCGGCGTGCTGCTGGCCCAACTGCGCTCCGGCCGGCCCGACTGGGGCTGCGGCATCGACCCTGCGCCCACGGCCGGCTTCCACCTCGTGGCCGAAGGCGTCTGCTGGCTGCGGATGGACGGACGGCCCCCGCTCCGCCTGCTGCCGGGGGACGTCGTGCTGCTCCCCCGGGGCGCCCGGCACGAACTGGTGGGGGCACCGGACGCGGCGACCGTACGCTACGCCGAGTTGGAGGCCGAGCACCCGCCGGGCCGCGACGGGGTGCTCGACCTGGGCGGCGGCGGGCCGGTGGTGCGGGTCGTCTGCGGCAAGTTCACCCACGAGGGGGAGGCCGGGCAGCACCCGGTGCTGGCCGCGCTGCCCGAGGTCATCCACGTCCCGGGGCTGAGCGCCGACGCCGAACTCCAGGGCACCGTCCGCCTGATCGCCGCCGAGACCACCAACCGACGCCCGGGCGCCCAGGCCCTGGCCACCCGGCTGACCGACGTGCTGTTCGTCCAGGTCGTCCGCGCCTGGCTGGAACGGCTGGACGCGGCCGAAGCGGAGGGCCCCGGCCCGAACGGCGGTGGCGGTGCAAGCGGCGACGGCGGCGCAAGGGGCGACGGTGACGGGAGCAGCGCCGGAGCCGGGCCGGCCGGGCCCTCCTGGCTGACCGCCCTGCGCGACCCGCGCATCGGCAGCGCGCTCTCGCTCATGCACGACGAGCCGCAACGGCCCTGGACGGTGGAGGGGTTGGCGCGCACCGTGGCGATGTCCCGCCCGGCGTTCGCCCGGCGGTTCAAGGAACTGGTGGGCACCAGCCCGCTCGCGTACCTCGCCGGGCTGCGGATCGACCGGGCCGCGCGGCTGCTGCGCGACACCGACGGCCTGGTCGGCGACATCGCCCAAATCGTGGGCTACACCTCGGAGTTCGCCTTCTCCCGGGCCTTCTCCCGGCGCCACGGCGTCGCCCCGGGCCGCTACCGGCGCACCGCCCCGGGCCCGTCCGCGTCCCCCGCCGCGTCCCCCGCCGCCGCCCTCGCGGGCGGCTGACCGGCCACCGCCCCGGCCTCAGCGCACCCGCCGGGCCCGGAGGTACTCGCCGGCCAGCAGCCGCAGCAGGCCCGGCTTGCCGGGGCTCGCGGAGCGGCGCAGCAGCGCGCCGGGGTCGGCCCGGGCGGCGGTGGCGGTGAGCCGTTCGACGCCGAAGACGCAGCGGATCATCGGCCGGTGCGCGGGCGGCGCCAGTTCGACCACCGCGCCGGCCGCGGCCCGGTCGCGGTCGGAGCGCTCCAGCAGCGCGCCGAGCAGCGCCCGCACCGCGGGGGTGGCCTCGGCCCGCTCCAACTCGGCGCGGGTGACGCCGTGTTCGGCGAGGGTCTGCCGGGGCAGGGTGAGCCGGCCGTCCGCGAGGTCCTCGGCGAGGTCGTTGACGAAGTCGAGCCGCTGGCTGGAGTCGACGAAGGTGCGGCAGGCGGCCCGGTAGGCGCCCTGGTCGCCGTCGGGACCGAGCAGCGCGGCGACCACCATGAAGCCGGGCAGCGAGTACCCGTCCAGGTACGCCTGGTAGTCGGCCTCGGTGGCGAAGCCCGCGAAGTCGAGGTCGGCGTCCGCCACGGCGAGGAACTCCAGCACCCGCTCGCGCAGCACGGGGCGGGCCGCGACGCTCGCCAGCAGCGGCCGCAGCTCCTCCTCCGCGCTGTCTCCCGCGTCCAGCGCCGCGGTGACCTGCTCGCGCCAACGGGCGGACGCGGCCCGGCGGGTGTCGAGCGGCCCCCGGTCGAGCAGGTCGTCGGTGCGGTGCATGAACGCGGTGGCGACGATCACGTGCGGGACGGTCGCGGGCGGCAGCAGCAGCCCGGCGGCCAGCGCGACCTCCCGCTTGTACGCCGCCACCCGCTCCCGCTGCCGCCCGTACGCGGCCCGCAGCTCCGGCTCCCGCACCCCCGCCGCGTCCAACGCCCGCTCCCAGCCGCCCACCCGTTCCGCCCTCCGCCCGCACGCCCCGCCGACCGGGCCGTCCTCGAGCGACCATCCTGCCAACCCGCCGGCACTCCGGCGGCACTCCGCCGCGGCCGGCCCGGCCGGTTCCGGGCCGGCCGGTTCCGGTCCGACCGGTGTCAGCCGGGCAGCCCCGGGACGACCAGGCCCGACTCGTAGGCGATCACCACGGCATGGGTGCGGTTGTGCGCGCCGAGCTTGGTCAGCACGTTCCCGACGTGGGTCTTGACCGTCTCCGGGCTGACGGTGAGCGCGTGCGCGATGTCCGGGTTGGAGCGCCCGGTGGCCATCAGCCGGAGCACGGCCTCCTCGCGCGGCGTCAGGCCGGCCTCCGGCAGGGCCCGCCGGGAGTCCAGCGGGCGGGCGGTGACCATCCGGCGCAGGTCGGCCGGGAACAGGATCTCCTCCCCCGCCGCGACGGTCCGCACCGCGCGGGCGATCCGGGGCACCGGCAGGCGCTTGAGGACGAACCCGCCGGCCCCGGCGCCGAGCGCGGCGGTGACGTGGCCGTCGTTCTCGAACGTGGTGATCACCAGGATCCTGGGCGGGTCCGGGATTTCCGCGAGGATGCGCCGGGTCGCCTCGATGCCGTCGCAGCGCGGCATCCGCACGTCCATCAGCACCACGTCCGGCCGCAGCAGCCCGGCCAGCCCGACCGCCTCCAGGCCGTCGGCGGCCTCGCCGACCACGGTGATCCCAGGCTGGGCGGCGAGCAGGACGCGCAGGCCGCTGCGGGTCACCGCGTCGTCGTCGGCGATCAGCAGCGTGGTGTCCGCGTCCGGGCCGGCCGAGGCGGGCGGGGCGTTCACTGGCAGGTCCGGGGCGTCCACGGGCACGTCCGGGCCGGTCGAGGCGGGCGGCGCGTTCACAGGCACGTCCGGGGCGTTCACGGACGCGTCCGGACGGGGAGGCGGGCGGCCAGGACCCAGTTCCCGGCGCCGTCCGGGCCGGCCCGGAACTCGCCGTCCAGCAGGCGCACCCGTTCGGCCAGGCCCGGCAGCCCGTGGCCGGAGCTCGGGAAGTCCGCCGTCCGCCCGTTCCGGGCCCGGCCCGTCCGGTTGGCCACGGCCAGTTCCAGCCCGGCGGGCGAGAGCGAAGCCGTGATCCGGACCGGGCCGTCCGCGCCGTGCCGCAGCGCGTTGGTCGCGCCCTCCTGGAGGACGCGGTAGGCGGCCCGCGACACCGCCCCGGGCACCCGGGCCAGGTCGCCCGCCAGGTCCGCCTCGACCTCCGTGCCCGCGTGCCGCAGCCGCTCCAGCAGGTCGGGCAGGTCGGCGAGCGTCCGGGTGGGCGCCGTCCCCGCCTCCTCCTCGCGCAGCACGCCCAGTACGTGGTCGAGGTCCTCCAGCGCGGCCCGGGTCGACTCCTCGATGCTGCGCAGCGCGGCCCGGGCGGCCACCGGGTCGCCGGTGAGCACCTCGCCGGCCACCGCCGCCTGGATGGTGGCCGCCGTCAGGGTGTGGCCGATCGAGTCGTGCAACTCCCTTGCCAGCAGGTTGCGTTCGGCGAGCCGGCGCTCCCGGGCGGCGGCCAGCGCGAGCCGCTCGGCCGGGGAGGGGCCGAGCAGTCGCGGCGCCGCCCGGCGCAGCAGGCCCGTCACCGCCACGCACACCAGCGCGGCCAGCAGCACGCAGACCAGGGCGGCCGCCCAGCTTGTCCAGCCGTCTCCGGAGCGCAGCGTCCGGCCGGAGAAGGACAGTTCCAGTTCGCCGCCGAGCCAGCGCCCCGGCAGGGCCACCGCCGCCAGCAGCAGCAGGTTGGCCGTCAGGCCCGCGGCCCAGCCGGAGCCGGTGTGCAGCAGCAGCCACAGGCCGGTCCGCCGCCGGTCCGCGGCGAACCGCCCGGCCGGTGCGGGCAGCGGCACGTCCAGCAGTCGGCGGGCCCCCGCCACCAGCACCCGCCGGGTGGGGCGGGCCGCCCCGGCCAGCGCCACCAGCCCGGCCCACACCGCCGGCACCAGCACGGCCCGCACCCCGTACGGCGCGGACTCCCACAGCAGCGCGGGCAGCAGGGCGGGCAGCAGCAGCAGCAGGCTGGCCGCCGCGCCGAGGAGGGCGAACAGCGCGCCGGTGTACGTGGAGCCGCGCAGGAACGGCCTGATCACCCGGGTCATGGACGACAAGTATGGTGCCCGGTCCCGCACCGCCCCTCCCCCGTTCGGGGGAGCCCGGGTTCCCTCCCGTCCGGGAGGTGCGCGCGGGGTGCCGCACCCGAGGATCGGTCCGCGGCCCGGAACGTCCGGACCGCGGACGGAAGGACCCCCGATGGAAACCCGAGGAACGGCCACCGGACGCAGCGCCCCGGCGACGGCCACCGTGGTGCTGGGCGCGCTGGGCCTGTTCACCTCCCCCGCGATCGTCGGCGGCCTGCTCGGCGCCGCCGGCCTGGTCACCGGTGCGGTCGCCCTGCGCGCGGCCGGCCGCGCCGGCACCGCCCGCCGCCGCGCCCTCCTCGGCCTGGTCCTGTCCCTCGCCTCGATCGCGGTGTCCGTCCTGGCCGTCGTCCTCCTCCTCTGGTACGCGGACCACACCCAGGAGTGCTACCGGCCCGACAGCCTGCACCAGTACGTGGAGTGCGTCCGCCGGAACCTCTCCGACCGCTGACCGGGGGCCCGCCGGGCTCAGCGGGCGGGCTTGTGCCAGGTCAGCGAGTAGCGGCGCAGCACGTGCCGCCGGTAGCGGACGCCCGGCAGCAGGCGGCGGGCCTCGGCGCGGACCTGCCCGTAGCCCATCCGCGGGTCGGCGACCGGCATGCCCGCGGGGGCGCTCGCCCGGCGCAGCACCTTGACGGCGCGGACGAGCGGGGCGGCGGCGATCAGGAAGGCCCGTTCGGCGGGGGTGCTGTCCCGGGCGATCCCGACGACCACCAGGGTGCCGCCGGGGCGCAGCAGTTCGCGCATCCGGGTGAGGGCGGCGGTGAAGTCCATGTGGTGGACGGCGGTCACCGAGCAGATGAAGTCGTAGCCCTCGGCCGGGAGTTCGGCGGTGAGGAAGTCGCCCTCCAGGAAGTCGGCCCCGAGCCGCCCGGCCGCCCGCCGCCGGGCCTCGGCGATCATCCCCGGCGAGCTGTCGATCCCGGTGACCCGGGCCGCCCGGTCGCTCAACTTCCGCACCAGCAGCCCGTCCCCGCACCCGACGTCGAGCGCGGCGGCGCACCCGGGCGGGACGCGGCGCAGGATGCCGGGGTGCCGGGCGACATTGGTGTTCCAGTACGGCCGGGACGCAGGCTTCGGCATCCGCCCATCCTAGGCGTCCCGCTGCGGCGGGCCCGGGGCCGGTCGGATGTCGCGAGACGTTCGGCTCGGGAGGGGCGCGATGGCGGAGCCGGTCAGGGTCCGCAGGCTCACGGACCAGGAGCAGGGCGGCGTCGTCCAGGCGCAATGTCCGCCTTGATGCCGGTTCAGGCAGCGCATATGGCGGCGAAGTTCGCCGATCGGGCTGGAACGGAGGCAGACACGACCTCCGGGTGATCATGAGGTGTCGAGTCCCCGATCACCACGACGGAAGACCGTGCCTGCCCGATCATCATCGCCCGTCCCTGCCCGCCTGGGGCAACTCGCCGCCGCCCGGCCCCACCGCCCCGGCCGAGGCCACCGTGCGCCGTGTCCTGCAGCGCGTGGACGGCGACGCCCTCGACGCGGCAATCGGCTCCTGGCTCGCCGCCCGCGACCCCGACCGCCTGACGTCCGACCAGGAGCCGGGCAAACGCGCCCGCCGCTCGCTCGCCGTGGATGGCAAGACCGTTCGCGGCGCCCGTCGCGCCGACGGCATGCAGGTCCACCTGCTCGCCGCGATGACCCGGACCGGCCTGGTCACCGCCCAACGCGAAGTCGGCTCCAAGACCAACGAGATCACGGTCTTCCGGCCGATGCTCGCCAGGCTCGACCTGGCCGACACCGTGGTCACCTTCGACGCCCTGCACTCCCAGACCGGCTACGCCCGCTTCCCGGTGGAGGAGAAGAAGGCCCACTACATCACCATGATCAAGGGGAACCAGCCGCTGCTTCACGAGCGCCTCAAGCGCCTGCCCTGGCGAGACGTGCCGTTGCTGGACAAGACCCGCGCCACCGCCCACGGCCGCGACGAGATCCGCCGCATCAAGAC